>NZ_JBGUAU010000011.1:0-190371 GCF_041820985.1 Evansella sp. AB-rgal1 | reverse complement strand
GAAAATCCGCTTATTGACTCAAATCTATTAAAAAAAGAGGAATTTCCTTTGCATAGTCGGAAAAACTTCCCTTATTTGCCAAGAAATTAGGTGAATTTTGATTTTAAACGGAAATTCTCCGCTTATTTTATTTCAGTGGTAAGGTTGGAATACATAGACTTGGCGATAAGTTAAGTTTATCTTATCAACTTCCAAGAAAACCTCATTTACTTCAACAAACGGTTAATGAAATAAGCAAATATAAAAACAATGGCACGAAGAACCTTCGTGCCATTGTAATATGCGAATTATACTGCGAATCTAGTTGTGAAAGTTGTGTGATTTAGCGTGGGAATTCGTCTGTGATTTGACGTTTTGCTCCTCACAAGTAAACGCGTTAGCTAAATAGCCAAGGTTTAGGTTTCTAACTGTATTATTTTGTTCCTTTTGAACCTTTCCCACCACTTAGTTTACTTAGGGAGAATAGATTGGAATCAATAGAGAACATTAGTTGTTCCCGCTCTCTCGTTCTCTTTAATGCTAATTTAATAAGATCATTTGTTAGCTCTTTATATGGCTTCCCAGTTGGTTCCCATAAGTAAAAGGATAAGGAACCCGGAATAGTATTTATCTCATTGATATACACTTTATCCGTATCTTTATCAATCATAAAGTCAATACGAGAAACACCACTACATCCTAATACTTGGAAGGCACGTACTGCAAGCTCCTGAATCTCCTTTGTCTTATCTTCGCTAATTTCAGCAGGAATCACTCGATTCGTTGATTCCATTCCTTTACTAGCCCCACCCTCTTTTGAAGAACCACCACCTGAATATTTATCTTCATAAGAAAGGATTTCATCACTACCTAACACTTCTTCGCACACAGAAGCCTCTGCAGATTCATAGTCACCTAATACAGAGCAATTAATCTCTGTCATATTTTGAACCATTTTTTCTACAACAACCTTGTTTGCAAATTGTGCAGCAAGCTCCACAGCTTCCTCTAACTCATCTCGATCAGCTGCTTTACTAATTCCTACACTAGAACCTAAATTAGCTGGTTTCACAATAACAGGATAATGAAGCTCTGACTCAACTTTTTGTATCCAATCTTCTTGAGCATCATTCCATTGAGAAGAATAGAACCAAACATAATCAAGAATTGGTAATCCAGAGTCACGATACACATTTTTCATTATTACCTTATCCATTCCTGTACTTGACGATAAAACATCACATCCAACGTAAGGAAGTCCAAGTAATTCTAAATAACCTTGAAGAACGCCATCTTCCCCAAAAGTACCGTGAATAATTGGGAAAGCAACATCTATTTCATTGATGTACGCTTTTCCCCACTTTGGCTTAGGATCTTTATTTACTGTTACACGATTATTAGCTTCGCGACTCAACAAGATCTTTTGAGATCTTTGAAGCAATCCCTTCAAGTCTTTGTATTGATCAATATCTAATAGTTGCTCACCTGTATACCATGTGCCTTCTTTTGATATATATAGCGGGATTATTTCATATTTTGCTTGATCCATATTTTGTACTGCTTGAAGCGCAGATATAACGGAAACTTCATGTTCTACTGACATGCCTCCATAAATGACGGCTACTCTTGTTCTCATGTATACACCATCCTTATTCATTAAAAGTATCAGGTAAATCGTTTTCTAATAGTACAATTGTCTTTTCTTTTGCCACCTTATGCATTTGCTGTATTGCATCCTGTAAGTCATGTGCTACATAATATTGTGATTCAGGATAGTTGGCTTCTATTAATCCATCTTGCAATGGTTTTGTTTGCTTCTTACCTACTAAAATAATGTAATCACATTTTTCAGCAGCATAAGTCGCCCAATGTTTATTTAAATCATATTCCTTGTCTCCAAGCTCTATCATACCTGGAGTTACGAGCATTTTAAATCCATCCATACTCCCTAAAACATCCACAGCCATCTTTGAACCAACTGGGTTTGAGTTAAAGCTATCATCAATAATGGTAATATTGCCAGAGGTTCTTTTTAGTTCTAGACGGTGAGAAACTGCATCTAAACCTCTAATTGGCTTCACCATCTCCGATAATTTCATACCTAATTGCAAACCGATTGCAACAGAGGCTAAAATATTGTAAACATTATGCTTACCTAATAGCTTTGTCCGGAATGTTTCCGATTCCCCTGATTTTAATTCAACGGTAAAATCCATTCCTTTATTGCTATAGGTTATATCTTTTGCTTTAATATCCACATCGGAAGCATCAATACCGTAGTAAACGATCTTACCTGAATAGTCTGGTTTATAAGACATGATATTTTCATCATCTTTATTTAGGATACCTATCCCGTCCTGTGGTAGCGTCTCGATGATTTCATATTTTGTCTTTTTAATATTTTCTAATGATTTGAATGTTTCCAAATGCTGCTCACCAATGGCTGTTAGTATACCAAATTGCTGGTCTACTAACTCACAAATTTCTTCCACATCACCTTGTTGTTTTGCTCCCATTTCAGCGATGAAAACTTCGTGGTATGGCTTTAACTTTTCTCGTATTGTTCTTGTAACACCCAACTTTGTATTAAAACTTTCAGGAGTCATAAGTACGTTATATTTAGAAGCGAGTACGTCATGCATAAAATGCTTCACACTTGTTTTCCCATAACTGCCCGTAATCCCAATTACTTTTAAATCTTTAGAAGATTGAATGAGACGTTTCGCATCTTTAAAGTAGTATTCATTGATTTGTTTCTCAATCGGTAAGTTAACTGTATTTGCAATCAGCAACATATAGAAACTTGCAAACAATGTTACTGCAAAAATTAGCACGAGTGGTACTAACCCGAAAGTTCCCAACATTACGATTCCAACTAGTAAAAACACTCCATATAATATGAACGTCGTGGTTAACAAACGCTTTACACGCGGTGTATACACTAACTTCTTTTTTTCAGCTGATTTGGATCGAACCAAATATAGTAATACGAACACTGCAATTGCCGAAATACTCCCTGCATAGTCATTCACTAAAGCAAGAACGATAGGTACAAGTAATAATACATCTCTTAACTGAAACACTTTCCCTTTATTCCTTGATATCCAGAGCAAATACCGTTCATTCCGATAAGAGTTTAATTGAAGCATATGGACACTTTTGACTGTTTTTGCTATAACAGGTAATATCCATGCAATAACTAATAAAACATATAATGTTAAAAGCATATATTTAACCCTCTCTATCTTTTTCTAAAAATTTATCTACAATAACTAAAAATTGATGAAGTTGATCTAAATAAGCAAAATGTCCTGCATTTTTCAACACTACTAGGCCTGCATCAGGAATCAGTCTTTCCATGAGTTTCCCGTCCGATACAGGAGTCGCTGTATCGTTCTCACCAAAGATGAGTAAAGTGGGAACTTTTACACTAGGCATTAGATGTTGTAAATCCTCATTAACAACCTTCACCATGGTTTGCTGCATTACCCCACTAACATTCTTATAATCCGTAGATCCCATTTTTGACTTAACCTTTGATAAAATTTCATCAGAATATCGATTTAGTCCAGGTAACTTTAGCATTTGCTTTGCTGCCTTATAAGTGTATACTTTTAAATAATATTCTAGTTTTCTTTTCGGTTTAATTCCTGCGCTATCCACAAGAATCACTTTTTTTACATTGCCATATTTCGCGGCATAAAAAATAGAAATTCTTCCTCCATTTGAATGGCCCATAAGAATGGGATTTTCTATTTGTAGCTTTTGAATGAAGTCATGTAGAAAATCTGTGTACTCTTCTGTTCCCCACTGTTTAGGAGGTTCTTCACTTTCGCCAAACCCAGGTAAGTCTAATGTGTATACTTTATGATGTTTTGCTAGATGATTGTGAACTGGAGAAAAAGCTTGAATATTTGCTCCCCAACCATGTAGCAATATGATTGGTGCCCCTTCTCCATCCACTTTATAATTCAGTTTCATATCTTGAATGTTAATAAACATAACGAACGCCCCTTATCATGTTTAATTAAGAAAAGCGCAAGGCGCCCTCTCATCACCGAAATGCAAATATTTTGGACGATAAAAAGCGTTTTTTGCTTTTAATCGGGCGGTTATTTGACACGAGGTGATGGCACCGCCTGGAGCTAGCCAACGATTAAAAAATGTTAACCCTTTATCTTTTAAAAGTGAGTTTTATTAATATATAGATCTAATTGAATTTTATATGTAGTTTATTGCCTCTATTTTGTTTATTCAGTTTCAACACAGATCGTGAATCAGAGGGAATATTTTTTCCACTGCTCTTCATCTTATCATATTTCATCGTAAGAATCCTCTTTAATATACATCATCACACTTATTTACAATCATATGTTTATACATTTCATATCACGAGGAAAACATTATATGAATGAATGTTTGAGTTAGCAAAAACTGCGAGAGCCTTATGTATTATTTTATATTTTTTTCATACAACAACGTAGATCTTGAGAACAAGATAGTAAAAGGAACATTTTTAAACGAATAATACTTGAAGTCAAAAACATTTCTCACTTTTTTCCTATCAATATATATCTTAATACCTTCGACTTCTAAAACAAATACATTCCACATTCCTCGTTTATTAGTATCATTTACATTACATATCTTTACTTTGGTTAGGAAAAATAAGCACATGGCATATTCACTAAAAAAGGAGCAAATGAATGAAAGCTGTCACTTATCAAGGCATAAAAGACGTAAAAGTAAAGGATGTACCAAACGCTGAATTACAAAAGAAAGACGATATTATTGTAAAAGTTACAAGTACGGCTATATGCGGTTCGGATTTACATTTAATACATGGTATGATACCTAATTTTCCTGAAGAATACATTATTGGCCATGAACCTATGGGAATAGTAGAAGAGGTCGGGCCTGAAGTAACGAAACTCAAAAAAGGCGATCGAGTTATTGTTCCCTTTAATATTGCCTGTGGTGAATGTTTTTTTTGTAAACACGAGCTTGAAAGTCAATGTGATAATTCAAACCCAAATGGAGAAGCAGGTGCTTATTTTGGATATTCGAATACATTCGGAGGATATCCTGGAGGACAAGCAGAGTTGTTACGTGTTCCATACGGAAATTTCACACCATTCAAAGTGCCTGAAGATTGTGAATTAGAAGATGAAAAGCTATTATTTTTATCTGATATAATTCCAACTGCTTATTGGGGAATAGAGCAAGGTAACGTAAAGAAAGGAGACACTGTTGTAGTTTTAGGCTGTGGTCCTGTAGGCTTATTAGCACAGAAATTTGCTTGGATGAAAGGCGCTAAACGAGTTATCGCTGTTGATTACGTACAATATCGCTTAGATCATGCCAAAACAACAAACAATGTTGAAGTGTATGACTTTTCAAAAATAGATGATCTGGGCTCCTATATTAAAGAAATAACAAAAGGAGGAGCAGATGCAGTTATAGACTGTGTTGGAATGGACGGAAAGAAATCAGCAGTGGAAATGGTGGAGACAGCGTTGAAACTTCAAGGTGGAACAATGGGCCCAATTGTTACAGCAAGCCAAGCTGTTCGCAAAGGGGGAACCGTTAGTATTGTTGGAGTTTACGGAACAAGATACAACATGTTTCCTCTTGGAGATTTTTTTGCCCGGAATGTTACCTTAAAAATGGGACAAGCACCAGTAATACATTATATTCCTGAGTTGTACAAAAAAATAATAAATGAAGAATTTGATCCTACCGATATCATTACTCATCGTCTTCCATTAGATCAAGCAGAGTATGGATATGATGTTTTCGATGAGAAACATGATGATTGCATAAAGGTTGTCTTAAAGCCCTAAGAGGAACTATTTATGGATGAACATTGTTTATATGGGAAAAATTAAATTTGGACAATACAAACGTTATGCTACGTTTACACTAGAGAATGACCATTTAGTAAAACCAATGTGTACGGAGGAATCCGAACGAAATGATGGTATACTATTCGCTACGGAAATATACTTCGCTAAGGTTACACATCGGTCGTCTTATCAGTACTACACTTTTGTTATGTTCCAACCTCGTTTAATTAATTTACAATAGGGAAATCATTTTAGAAAGAAGCGATGTTATGGTATGCTTATAAAGATTATGGTTGTAGAGGAGCAGATTTAATGAACAAGAAGAAGATTGCATGGGTAACAGATAGTACAGCATATATAACAAAAGAATTAGCTGAAAATGAAGACGTATACACATTACCCCTAGGAATCATTTTCGGTCAAGATGCATATGAGGACGGAGTAGATTTAACAACGGATATCCTATACAAAAGAATTAATTCAGAAAAAGAAGTACCAAAAACTTCTCAACCCTCCGTTGGAAAATTTGCGGAACTATACGAAAAGCTAAAAGAAGAGTATGATCACGCCATAGCCATTCATATATCTGGCAAATTGAGTGGTACAATAGACAGCTCCACTGCTGGTAAAAATATGGCGGATTTCGATGTAGAAGTCGTAGACTCTCGTTGTATGTCTTACGCTATAACTACCTTACTCTATAAGGGAATGGAACTTGCAGAAAACGGAACACACCCAAAAGAAATTGCTGCTAAGTTAAGACATGAAGCTACGAAATGCGAAAATTATATTTTACTCGGTAACCTTAATCAATTTTATAAGGGTGGAAGAATGTCTGGGGCACAATATCTACTAGGCAATATGTTACAAATAAAACCGATCATCCGTATTGATACAACTTCGGGTGAGTTTGAATTATTTGAAAGGGTTCGCTCTGAGAAAAAAGCAACAAAGCGCCTACTAGAATTGCTTGGAAAATCCTATGAGAAACATACAGTAAAAGAAGTGCAGATAATGCATGGAAATGTCATCGACAAAGCAGAAGAATTAAAAGAAAAAATTACAGAACAATTTCCCGATCTTTCCATTGTAATAGGAGAAATAAGTTCTACCATCGCAGCCCATGCAGGTGAAGGAACTGTCGCGTTAATATGGCATAATGAATAAGGAGAAGGAAAAAAGGTAGACCCTTACCTTTTTTCCTTCTTCTTAGTGTTGTTAGCAATAACTACTCTTCTCATGGCTAGTGCACAGCGATTCAATGTAATTCTTAACTATCTTGTTTTCTAAACAGAAAATCTTTCGGAATATCCGTTCCTCGTGATCCTCGTATATCTACCTCTTCCTCTTCTGCTGGATAATACACTATAAAACTCTCACAATTAGCTGATGCAAGCTTTCCAGGTAAATTCTCTAATTGATAATTCCAAGCAATTGTTCCTTTTCTTGCACTTAAAATAACCACTAAGTCATCTGGAGTTATTTTAGGAACGTACTTGTTAAATAAAGTCTCCCAAGTATCCACTTGAATTAAAGTGGTAGGTGGGGTAGGTTTTATTTCCTTGATATAACTAACATATTTATCTGTTCTATCTTTTACAACAAAAATTAATAATGAACAATTTAATTTAGTGGAAATTTTCTTTATTTTTCCAAGTGCATCTATAAAACCTGGCTTTCGATGTGCTCCCTGAGAGATAACTAGGACTAGGCGTTTTGTTGTATTCAAAGGATGACCAATTTTTGATACAAGTACGGTTTGATTTGTCCGATCAATAACCCGGTCAATAACACTCCCAAATAGCTGTCTATTTGTCATTTGTGCATCCCAACCTGCCACGATAATATTAATTCGTTCCTCAACAACTGCACGAGTTATTCCGTCAGAAACGTTTAAATCAACTCTCGTTAACAATCTAACAGGCATATCAGCACCAGAAGCATAGATAACTGCATGACCGAGCATTTTTTCTGCTTTTGCTACACCTATTTCTACCCCTCTTCCTTCTTTTTGAACGACTGTTAATGGATAAAGAGGTTGATCTTGACTATTTTCTTCTTTCAGCATAGAGGAAAGATCCAATAAACTTTCCATGGTATTGGGATCAGACAACGGAATCATGATTCTCTCTGGCCCCTCTTTACTCTTGTGCGGTTCATCATCTTCACTTAAAGCCAGCTCTCTGCCAAACTTATCAACAAAGGAGGGACCGATAATACAAGATAACAAAATCATAATAATAACAGCATTTACTGTAGAAGTATCTAATAGTCCTACGTTATACCCTACAAGCGTTGCTGCCAAGGTTGCTGCAGCTTGAGGTATTGTTAGTCCAAACATTACTTTTACTTCGGTATTACTGTATCCATATATTTTTCCAATAATATATGGGGCTAACCCTTTACCCACAAAAACAGCAAGTAATATTAATAATGTAACAAAAATGGTGCTGGGTTCACTTATCAACACACTCACATCCATTAACATCCCTACGGATAATAAGAAGAATGGAATAAATAAAGCATTCCCAAAAAAGCGAATTCTGTTCATTAAGGGGCCGTAATCTAAGATTAATCTATTTAACGCTAGCCCTGCTAAAAAAGCTCCTATGATCGGTTCAAGTCCAGCAACAACTGCTAAGAACCCTGCAACAAACAAGACAACCATGACAAAGGTAAAATCTTTAATACCTTCACTATTTACATTTCTGAAAAACCAACGAGAAATAATTGGAATACCTACTAATACGATCATCACAAAAATTACAAGGGAAGTACTTAATGAAATCCAAAACCCAGGAGATAATTCTCCACTCATTGCTCCAGTAATAACAGCCAAAACTAATAGAGCCATTGTATCAGTAACTAGCGTGCCACCAACTGCGGTTGTTACCGCTTTGTTTTTGGTTATCCCTAACCTACTAGCAATAGGATAACCGAGCAGCGTATGAGAACCCACTATGGATCCAATGAGAATGGATGCCATAATAGAATAACCTAACAATAAACAAAAGGTCATGCCTAATATAAATGGAATGATAAATGAGAATGTACCAAATAGTAAACTTCTGTGTCTATATTTTTTAAAACCATCGATATCTAACTCTAACCCTGCAATAAAAATAATAAATAATAGTCCTACGGTTCCTAATAATACTATCGTTTGATCACGTTCTAATATATTTAATCCATTTGGTCCTATGATGATTCCTGCAATAATAGGACCAATGATACCTGGTATACGTAACCTGTTCATAAGAAGAGGTGTAAAAAAGAAGATGAGCATAGTGAGTGCGAATATTTTTACTGGATCTTGAATGGGGAGTTCAAACATTGGATTCCTCCTTTCTGTAATGCATAGTTCTTGTTGTGTATATAAGGAATCTTTTTAAGTGGGCTACCCTGAAAATACGTAACTAGAGTATTGAGGAATACTAACTTTGTTGGTTTATATTCCATTCGCTACTGCCAACTCCCTTTCCTGTGGGGAGCTGGTAAGCCTCCTCGAGTGCAAGGCTTTGCGGTGTCCTGCCCTCTGCTCTGCTTCCCACTGGAGTTCCGTTGGCATTCGCTCATTCCATATAAAATGTAGCGTGCTATGCTAATATACGGCATATCCATCCATCTCGATACACACTTTTCAATGAGAAAGAGCATTTTATAGTTTATAAATTGTATTCACCTTCAGTACAGACATATTCATTATATGTTTCGTTTCAACAGGATTATTCAAAATAAGCTAAACCTATTACTGATAGGTTGTACGTTTTTTCTATCTTGTTGGAGGCATAGCCGTATTTCCAATTATATGTGCATAACTTCTTCACTTTTTTTGTTATAATGTAATAGATGTCTTTTATAAAGGAGTTTTTTAAATGGAAAAAAATAAAGTAATGCTTGTTGATGGCATGGCACTTCTATTTCGCTCTTTTTATGCTACAGCCATGAGCGGATATTTTATGATAAATAGCAAAGGAATTCCTACAAATGCAATACACGGATTTGTAAGGCACTTATTTACTGCAGTAAACACGTACAAGCCTAGCCACGTTGTTTGTTGTTGGGATATGGGAAGTACTACCTTCCGAACAGAGATGTTTCCTGAATATAAAGCAAATCGGGGAGAAGCACCGGTAGAACTTATCCCGCAATTCGATTTAGTAAAAGATGTTGTTGAAGCATTAGACATTCCTAATGTTGGATTAGCAGGTTATGAGGCAGATGACTGTATTGGAACGTTAGCGGATCACTACAAACAGGACTCCGAGGTGCTTATTCTAACTGGGGATCAGGATATTCTACAACTAATCGAACAGAATGTTCACGTTGTTTTACTGAAAAAAGGGTACGGAAATTATGCATTATATAAGGAAGAAACATTTAGGGACGAAAAGGGTATTTCTCCAAAGCAAATGGTAGACTTAAAAGCGTTAATGGGTGACAGCAGTGATAATTACCCTGGTGTCAAAGGTATTGGTGAAAAAACAGCCTTAAATCTATTAATGAAATATGAATCTATTGAAGGTATATTGGAAAACTTATCGGAGCTTACAAAAGCTCAGCGAACCAAGATTGAAACTGATTTAGAAATGCTTCATTTATCTAGGAAGTTAGCTAGAATTCATTGTGAAGTAACTGTTAGTTGTTCATTAGACGATGCTATATTCCAAATTAATCGTGAAAAAATGATAGAGAAATTCAAAGAGCTTGAATTCAAGAATTTAGATTCTATGATAGGGTAAGTTGAAGAGCCTAACTTGGTTAAGACCAAGTTAGGTTTTTTTGTGTTATAAGGACCGAGGTTGAAATCTGTTTGTATTCTTGAGCGAAATGTCGCGTTACGGTAATTAATTAAACTTATTTTTCATATCCCATTTTTCGTCTATCGTCATTTCTCCGTTCCACATTTCCAAACGTGACGCCAAAACATCCTTTAGCGAAGTTAAACTTTCTTAAAGTATAAAAAAATCACCACCGAACATTCTTTCGTTCGGCGGTGATTCAACAAACCCAAAATCCTAAACACTAAAATATCTACCCTCGGGATGTGCAAAAACCATTGCTGTTACAGATGCTTCTGGCTCCATCATGAACCCTTCCGTTAACTCAATTCCAATATCAGCTGGCTTCAATAACTTAAACAACTTTGCTTGATCTTCTAAATCTGGACAAGCTGGATAACCGAAGGAAACACGCACACCTTGATATTTCGCGGAAAAACGCTCTTGCATTGTAAAATCAACAGGATCAGGAATTCCCCACTGATCGCGCATTAAGTGGTGAACATACTCAGCGAATCCTTCTGCCATTTCTAATGCAAGTGCTTGAACAGCGTGACTTCGTAGGTAATCTCCACTTTCCTTCCACGCTTGAGCTCGCTGCCGGATTCCTTTTCCTGCAGTTACAGCAAGAAAACCGACATAATCCATTTCTCCACTATCAACTGGGCGTAAGAAGTCAGCTAAGGTAAGATGAGGTGCTTTCTCCTGTCTTGGAAACGTAAAACGCTCAATAACAGTCTTCTTATCAGTGGGATCATAAATTATAATATCTTCTCCATCTGCCTGGGCTGGGAAGAACTGATACATTCCACTAGCAGATATTATTTTATCCGATACAGCTTCTTGTAATAATTCATCTACTACACCTTTTAATTGCAATGCTTTTTCATTCTTTTCTTCTAACAGTCGACTTACCTTCCCTTGTAAGCCAAGGTGCCTACCTAATAGCATTTGCATATTTACATAAGGAATCAAATGGGAAATAGAAAAATCTCGTAATATATGACGTGTCAAATCAGGTGGGTTATAAACAGGAACAGTCGTTGATACATCAGACCGTACTTTCACTGCAACTGATGTTGACACTTCCGTTTTCTCATTCTCCTCTATAACACCTCTTTGTGCTTGCTTCTCCTGAAACGCTATATCAATCTTTTCTCTTTCCACAGGGTTTTGTAGTTGATTAGCTAAATCCAATCCATTCATGGCATCTTTCGCATACAACACCGGTCCAGAGTATTCAGGGGAAATTTTGTTTTCCGTAAATTTACGTGACAACGCAGCTCCACCAACTAAAATTGGAATTGAGATGTCAGATTGACGTAAGTCTTGAGCGGTTAAAACCATTTGTTGAGCAGATTTAACAAGTAAACCAGATAAACCGATCATATCAGGTTTTTCTGTTCTCACTGCTTCAATCAACGCTTGTGGTGTCACCTTAATTCCTAAATCGACCACTTTAAAACCATTATTACTTAAAATTATTTCTACTAGATTTTTCCCAATATCATGTACATCGCCTTTTACAGTAGCTAAAATTACTTTCCCTTTACCACTGTCATCCTTCACTTCCATGTATTGTTCAAGAAACGCTACAGCCGCCTTCATTACTTCAGCACTTTGAAGAACCTCTGCCACAATTAATTGATTTTCATTAAAAAGAACGCCGACCTTTGCCATCCCTGTCATTAATGGTCCGTTAATAATATCAAGTGGCTCAGGGTACTTTTCTAACGCCTTTTCTAAGTCAGGAATAAGTCCTTCTTTCGTTCCTTCTACTACATAGTGAGCAATCCGTTCGTCTAAAGGCATGGAATTAACTGGCTTTTTTTCGATTGATTTTTTCCCTCGATAAAATTCCACTAGTTTTGCTAATGTTGCATCGGTAGTTTCAAACAAAAGCTCCTCTGCCATAATTCGTTCTTCTTCTGGAATAGATGCAAATCTTTCTAGCTTCTCTGTATTTACAATTGCGTAATCTAACCCAGCTTTTGTACAGTGGTATAAATAAACTGCATTCACAATTTCTCGACCAACAGGTGGTAAACCAAAAGATACATTACTTACCCCTAGTATAGTTAAGCAATCTGGTAAGGCCTCTTTTATTAAACGAAGTCCTTCTACTGTTTCCTTTGCCGCACCGATATACTGTTCATCTCCTGTTCCAATTGGGAAAACAAGAGGATCAAAAATAATATCTTTCGGATTTAATCCGTATTTATTCACTAATAAATCATGCGATCTTTTGGCCACTTCTAGTTTGCGCACAGCAGTTGTAGCCATTCCAATTTCATCGATTGTTCCTACTACGACAGCTGCACCATATTTATGGATAAGGGGAGCCACCTTTTCAAAACGTTCTTCCCCATCCTCTAAATTAATAGAGTTAATAATTGCTTTCCCTTGTGAATAAGTCAAAGCCTTCTCAAGGACTTCATCATCTGTAGAATCAATCATAAGTGGTACTTTCACTTTGTTTACGACTTGTTGGATAAACAGCTCCATATCCTCTAATTCTTCACTATCCGGGTCTGCTAAGCAAATATCGATAATATGGGCACCACCCTTTACTTGTGCTCTCGCTATCTCAGATGCTTCCTCAAACTTCCGTTCATTTATAAGTCGTTTAAATTTACGTGAACCGATTACGTTTGTACGCTCTCCGACCATAAGAGGTCTCATATCTTCTGCATAAATGAGAGGTTCAATCCCAGAAACCGCATGTGGGTGGTCGCCAGGCAGCTCTCTTGGTGGGTATGGTTTCACCGCTTCCGCCATTGCCTTAATATGAGCAGGAGTTGTCCCACAGCAACCACCAACTAAATTCAGCCACCCTTTTTCAGCAAATCCAGCTATTTTTTTCGCTAATGATTCAGGAGATTCATGGTAGTTCCCTTCTTCATCAGGAAGACCCGCATTTGGGTAGCAACTTACAGCTGTTGTTGCAAGCTCAGATAAAGATCGAACATGATCACGCATAAACTCGGGACCTGTCGCACAGTTTAAACCAACCATTACTGGATTCATGTGTTCGAGAGAAAGATAAAATGCTTCAATGTTTTGACCAGCTAACGTTGTTCCCATTGGCTCGATTGTACCTGAAATGATGAGGGGAACTTCTAATTCTAGTGACTTTGAAGCCTGTTGAATTCCAATATACGCAGCCTTTACATTACGCATATCTTGACATGTTTCTAATAACAAAGCATCTACTCCACCGCGAAGTAAGCCACGAGCTTGCTCTTCGTATGTTTCAATTAATTTATCGAACGTTACTCCACCTGTAACAGAAATTGCCTTTGTTGTAGGACCCATCGATCCTGCAACAAATCTTGGCCAATCTGCTGTGGACAGTTGATCTGCAGCCTTTCTTGCAATTTGAGCAGATATGAAGTTTATTTCTTCCGCTTTATGCCCTAAATCATAGTCATCCAACACAATACTTGTTGCCCCAAATGTATTTGTTTCAATCATATCTGAGCCAGCTTCTAAGTATTCGAGGTGAATCCGCTCTACTATTTCAGGGCTAGTAATGTTTAAATATTCATTACACCCTTCGTACTCATCTCCTCCAAAATGATCTGCTGTTAAATTAGCTTCTTGAAACATAGTTCCTGTTGCGCCATCAAAGATGATTATTTTTTTTCGAAGCTGTTGCTCAAACAATGAATTGCCCATTTCCAGACTTCCTTTCTAACTGTTGTTCACGTCGAGTAGTAAACCCTGTTTTCTCTTTAATATAATTTGTCAATTCCACGGACATTTCATAGTTCATAAAAGGAGTAATTAAATAAATACCGTTGAAATATTCTATTGCACCGTCAATCAGTGATTTCGCAATGGCAATTCCCTCTTGTTTTGAAGCTACTTTGTCGTCTTTATGCTTCGCCATAACATTTCGAATATCATCCGTTAGTTTAATACCTGGTACTTCATGATGTAAAAATTCCGCATTGCGATAGCTCGTTAATGGCATTACTCCTATATAAATGGGAGTTTCTAAATGTTTCGTAGCTTCATACACATCCTTCATTTGCTCTATAGAATAAACTGGCTGTGTTAAAAAATAATCGGCTCCGTATTCAATCTTTTTCTCTAACCTGACCACCGCTTTATCTAAATGACGAACATTGGGATTAAATGCAGCTGCAACGGAAAAATTCGTTTTACTACCCAACGATTTACCTGAAAAAGATTTCCCTTCATTATATTGCTTCATTAACTTAATTAGCTCAAAGGATGATACATCATAAACCGACGTTGCACCTGGAAAATCCCCTACTTTTGCAGGGTCACCTGTGATTGCTAATACATTATCTAACCCAAGTGTGGACAAGCCCATTAAATGAGATTGTAAACCAATTAAGTTTCGATCACGGCAAGTAAGATGAACTAATGGAGTTACTCCGATTTTTTCTTTCAAAATCATCGCCATACTCGTATTACAAATTCTAGGGCTAGCAAGTGAGTTATCCGCTAACGTAATCGCATCCACCCCCGCATCCTTTAGCGCTCTTGCCCCTTCGATAAATTTATGCTTCACTAAATCCTTCGGTGGATCTAACTCCACAATAACAGAGCTTGTAGTCTTTGCCTTTTCATGTAATGGAATATCACTTTGTTTTCGAAAAAAAGGTTTCTCTACCTGGATTTTATTTAATGGAGCTTTCTTTTCCATTTCTTTTGTAAAAATAGGTTGTTTTGTCTTTACTGCTCTTGCTATCGCTTTTATATGGTCAGGTGTTGTTCCACAACATCCTCCAATTAATCGAACCCCTTCCTTTCTAAGTAGCAGGGCTGATTCTTCGAAATAATCGGAATTAGAGGAATAGTGATATTTTCCATCATTGTAGCTAGGAAGACTCGCATTGGGATATGCTGATAAATATGCTCGGGAAGGAATTGCTACTTTTTCTAAGGAGCGGATCATATGATGTGGCCCCATTCGGCAATTAAGCCCAATTACATCTGCACCAGCATCCTCTACTTTTAACAGTGCTTCTTGGATTGAGATGCCCCCTTGCACCATACCAACATCAGATAAAGATAACTGTGCAATAATTGGTAAATCTGTTTCAGTCCTTGCTAATTCCACTACTGTAAGTAATTCTTCTAAATCATGATACGTTTCTAAAAGAAATCCATCTACTTTTTCCTCCAGCAAGCAGATAAGTTGCTCTCTAAAGTTCTCTTTTATCTCATCTGTGGTTATGTTTTTCCCTGGTATTGTTCTTATACCACCAATTGTTCCTACTATATATTTGTTTTCAAAAGGTTCCTTTTTTTCCACTTGTGCGGTTTTATAATCTTCCACAGCTAACTTAGCAATTCGAACTGCTTCTTTATTAATTGCTTTTACTTGATCTTCCAATCCATAGCGAGCTAACTTTTCATAATTAGCACCATACGTGTTCGTTTGAATAATCTGAGAGCCTGCATCTAAATAAGCCCGATGAATACTTCTTATCTGATCCGGATGGGAAAGATTCAGTTCTTCAAGACAATTTCCAATTCCATATGAATAGAGTAGTGTTCCCATAGCGCCATCTGCGATGATTATTTTGTTGTCTAGTTCTGTTAAAAAACTCATTGTGGTTGGCTCCTCTACTCTAATTTATTTCCACTTTGTTTTTTCGAATTGCTTCGAACGCAGTCTCAAAGTCTTTTATTAAGTCGTCTACATTTTCAAGACCTACTGATAGTCTAAGTAATCCATCATGTATTCCTCTTGCTTCCCGTTCCTCTTGCGGCATTGCTGCATGAGACATTTTTGCAGGATAAGAGAGAATTGATTCCACTGCCCCTAAACTTACAGCAAAAACAGGGATTTGTAAATTGCTTACAAACTGTTTCACTGTATCAGCATCTTCTAAACGAAAGGACAATACCGCACCTGGTCCTTCCGATTGTTGTTCATGAATGCTGGCTCCCTCATGATCAGAAAGACCTGGATAGTACACATGCTTCACTTCATGAATCGTTGTTAAATATTCAGAAATACGTTGTGCGGATGCTTGTGATTGCTTGAGTCGAACATCTAAGGTTTTTAGCCCTCTCATCACTAGCCAACAATCCTGAACTCCTAGAACAGATCCAAATGTATTTTGTAGAAAATAGAGTTTTTCTCCGAGCTCTTTATCTTTGACTACTGCTAATCCGGCAACAACATCACTATGTCCTGATAAAAACTTCGTTGCACTATGGAGAACAATATCAGCACCTAGTTCTAACGGTCTTTGTAGCGATGGAGTTAAAAATGTATTATCTACAAATGTTAGACAGTTATTTTCTTTTGCAATTCTACATACCTCTTTTAAATCGGTGACCTTTAGAAGTGGGTTCGATGGTGTTTCCACATAGATCATTTTTGTATTTGGCTGAATACTCTCTTTTAATTTCTGTAAGTCCGTCGTATCTACAAAACTATGATCAATTCCAAAGCGATGTAGCACTTGTGTGACTAGGCGAAAGGTTCCTCCATATACATCCTCACAAATAACTACATGATCTTCTTTTGATAGAAGTAAAAAAGCTGTAGAAATTGCCGCCATTCCAGAGGCAAAGGCAAAACCTCTTACTCCTCCTTCTAAATGAGCAATAGTTTCTTCCAATGCATCTCGCGTAGGGTTCCCAGATCTTGCATAATCATATTTACCAAAAGAATCGAAATCAAATTGGTGGAAAGTGGACGTATGATTAATGGGAACACTCACCGCACCTGTCTCTCTATCTACTGAATTCTCATTATGAATTAATCGCGTACTAAATGTAAATGTATCGTTACTCATTAATGACTACCTCCTTACAGGCATTTTTGAATGCTTGATCTAGATCTCCTTGTATATCTGAAATCTCCTCTATTCCCACTGAAAATCTCAATAATCTGTTACATACACCATTCGCAATACGAACTTCTTCAGGGATATCCGCATGTGTTTGGGTAGCAGGATAAGTGATGAAGCTTTCTACTCCTCCTAAACTTTCAGCAAATGTAACTAGTTTCAATTGCTGTAAAAAAGAGTTTACTATATTTTCATCGTTTACACGGAAAGAGATCATCCCACCTCTTCCAGGATATAAAACTTCTGAAACATCTTCGTGTTTTTCTAGAAATGTCTTTATTTGAGCAGCATTTTCTTCGTGCTTTTTCATCCGCAGCGATAGTGTTTTCATCCCTCTGATTAGCAACCAGGAGTCTAATGGACCTAGCGTTGCACCAATTCCATTATGAAGCATCGCCAGTTTCTCTGATAATTGTTTTCCTTTGGAAACAATTAATCCAGCAAGAACATCGTTATGACCACCTAAATATTTCGTTGCACTGTGAATAACAATATGTGCTCCTAAATCAATTGGCTGTTGAATAAGCGGTGTATAGAAAGTATTGTCAACAATCAGAAGTAAGTTATGTTCCTTCGCTATTTTGCTAAACGCTGCAATATTCGCTTCTTGCATAAGTGGATTTGTTGGAGTTTCAATAAACAAAGCTTTCGTATTTTCATTCACTAGTTTTTCATATTCCTCAGGGGATCGAATGTCTGCGTAATGAAATTTGATACCATAATGACATAAAATTTGTTCAAATAATCGATACGTTCCTCCGTATAAGTCTTGTGAAACGATTATTTCATCATCTTGTTTGAATAAACCAAACACGGTATGTATGGCTGCCATCCCTGAACTACAGGCAAAACCACGATCACCCTTTTCTAAATCAGCAATCGCTTGTTCTAATATTTGCCTCGTCGGATTCCCTGTACGTGTATAATCATATCCAGTAGATTGGCCGATACCTTCATGACGATATGCCGTTGAAAAATAAACAGGGGGATTTACTGTACCTGTAGCTGTTTCGCTTCTATTTCCAATTTGTACAAGCTGGGTTTCTTTCGAATAAGTTCTCTTTTCGTTATTCATTTTCTCTTCCTCCTATGCCCTAAGTTTCTCTGAAGTTTTAAGAAAAGCGTAAGTGCCTTGGTCACGAGCGACCAGCAAATGTTTCTGGTCGATAAAAAAAGTGTGATTGTGTTGTATAAAAATACAAAAAACGACCCCTTAGTAAGAGGTCGTCGATAGGTTACTATTTAAAATACCTGCCGGGACCTCTCATCTTTCAGAATAAAGATTCTGCTGGATTTGGCACCTGTTGAATCGAAATCCAATGGTTGCCGAGGTGTCGTAGGGCCAGATCCCTCAACCTCTCTTGATAAGAGTCCTATACATTTAATTAACATGATTATAGTGGTTATTCAACAGTACGTCAATAAAAACTTGGTATTTTTTATATAACTTAGATCATTCTGATATTTTATGTTTATTCTTCTTCTTGGAATAAAGGAGTTGATAAATATCTTTCCCCAGTACTCGGAAGAATGGTAACGATTGTTTTCCCTTTGTTTTCAGGACGAGATGCAATTAGCTTCGCAGCGTGTAGTGCTGCACCTGAAGATATACCAACTAATACACCTTCTGATTTACTAATCTTACGTGCTGCTTTGAAGGAGTCCTCATTTGAAACTTGAACTACTTCGTCATATACTTCTGTATTTAATATGTCTGGAACAAAACCAGGTCCGATACCTTGAATTTTGTGTGGTCCAGGATTTCCTCCACTTAGTACTGGAGAATCCGTTGGTTCAACAGCAATTGCTTTAAAGTTCGGATTGCGTTTTTTTAATACTTCTGTAACACCAGTAATTGTTCCACCTGTTCCGATACCACTAATTAAGAAATCAACATTTCCATCCGTGTCAGCCCAAATTTCTTCTGCAGTAGTTTGACGATGTACTTCAGGATTAGCTGGGTTAGCAAATTGTTGTGGCATAAATGCATTTGGAGTCTCAGCCACTAATTCCGTTGCTTTTGCAATGGCACCTTTCATTCCCTTAGGTCCTTCTGTTAGTACTAGTTTTGCTCCTAGTGCTTTTAATAATTTACGTCGCTCAATACTCATTGTTTCAGGCATTACTAAAGTTAAATCGTACCCTTTCGCTGCACATACGAATGCTAATGCAATCCCTGTGTTACCACTTGTAGGTTCTATAATTTGTGTACCTTCTTTAATTAAACCGTCTGCTTCTGCTGCCGCAATCATTGCATTACCAATACGATCTTTTACACTTCCAAGCGGGTTAAAGAATTCTAGTTTCCCTAGAACTTCTGCACCTGTCTCGTCACTAATTTCATTTAATCGTAAAAGAGGTGTTCTACCTATTAATTCTGTTAAATTCTTAGCAATTTTTGGTCTGTTTAAAACTTCACTCATACTTTTCATCCTCCTAATTTATTCATTCATGTATATAATTAGATCATTGCTGCCAATAACATAAAACCTTGACGCTACTTTTCCATCAATTCTCTTTTTTTAAAGTTATCCATTTCTCTAGATGGATTGCTCCTCGCTGTTGCTTTAACTGCATATCCGCAACTTTGATACCATCATCAATTGATTTTTCAATTCCAAAAAGGAAGTATCGGACACCTACATTAAATAAGAGTTGATTTCGATGATATTGTAAATCGTCTGATTCCTCTCCTTCTAATAAACGGCGAATAACGTTTGCTTGTTTCTGAAGAGAAAGGTTCTCTTTTTCTTCATCCTTGGATAGCTTTAATCCATATTCATTAGGGTCAATTAGAAAAGATTCCATATTATCCTTTGTGACTTCATAAATAAAACTTCTACGATGAATTGGCAAATCTTCTGACCCTTCTGCTCCTTGCACAATAAAACCCTTCTCATAACCCATATTTCGGATGAGGGCAGCATGAAGCTCTACAACTGTTTTATGAAATACACCTATCATTAAATGATTTGCGTTTGCTAAATTCAGTACTTTTTCCATTACATTAAAGAAAGACCTTACACCAATCTCTTCTCTTATATGACGAAGATTAGCAAGTGGTGGACAGAGCTTTTCTGTCCAAGCGAATCCAATTTGGATTGTTTCTATTGATTTTCCTATATCCTCATTCGAAATCTCAGTGGATACACCTAGTTCACCTAAGATACTCATTAAGGAAGAACCATAGCGCGGAGGTAGGGAATCACTGCTGTGTAAATATACTGGAATTCCTCTTTCTGCAAAAAGTAGTGCAGCGGGAATAGTAACAGCAAACGTATTACGCCCACTATATGGTCCAGCTAAGTCAATAAATTGCTTTTGCTCCCCAATTTTATTTGGTATAAGTTGAGCAACCTCTCTGTATGATTTAACGAAAGCGAGTACTTCATCGATAGACTCTTGTTTTAGTCTTTGAGCGACTAAAAATGCACCAATTTGTGCATCCGTTGCATCTCCACTAATGAAATCTTTTGCCGCTTCCAAAGCAAGTTCATACGTTAAATCTTTTGCTCCTTTTTTCCCTCTTGCTACTTCCTTTAACCATAACTTCATTTAGATCACCCTTTGTGTGCATCCTTCATTGTAATGAAAAGCTTATTCTAAGTTGTCTTCTGTTTTTTTACCTATTACAAAATTAAGTTCTTCCATAATTAGGTGAAACCCTTTATTTTTTGATGGGAAAACTTTATTCTTACCTTACTTATCGGAATACTATAATCTTAACTCTATTCTATCAGTAAATCACTAAATAATAAAATATTTTTTTAGTTTTTCTATAACTTTTTCTACACATTCTTCAATAGTGAGTTTATCAGTCTCTACAACTAAATCAGGATTACTAGGTTCCTCATAAGGTGCACTAATGCCAGTGAATTCTTTAATCTCACCATTTCTTGCTTTTTTATATAGTCCTTTTGGATCTCTGTTCTCACACTCATTTATTGAACATTTTACAAAAACCTCAAGAAATTCGTCTGGTTGGAGTAACTCCCTAACTACTTGCCGATCTTCTTTGTAAGGAGATATAAACGCGGTTAACACGATTGATCCTCCATCAACAAACAGTTTCGACACTTCCCCGATTCGTCGTATATTTTCTTTGCGATCATCTGGACTGAATCCAAGATCACGATTTAGTCCGTGACGAATATTGTCTCCATCTAAAACATAACTCCTTTTACCAAGATCATATAAACGTCTTTCCACTGCGTTTGCTAACGTTGATTTCCCTGAACCAGATAAACCTGTGAACCAAATTACAACACTTTTATGGTCATTTAGTTTTTGACGATCTTCTTTTGTGATAGCTGTAGTATGCCAGTGTATATTCGCTGCTTTTTGCATTATACAGTCACCTTCATTCCACGAATTAGAACTTGGACAACCTCATATCTACTAAATTCTGGAGGAGGTGTCTCCCCACTTCGAAGCATTTCTCTCACCTTTGTACCTGATAAAATGATTCGATCTTCTTTACTATGTGGACAAGTCTTCGTAGAAGTCATACCACCACATTTTTTACAGAAGAAGCTATGTTCAAAAAACAACGGTGTGATTCCCAACTCTTTCGAAGTGAAGTTTTGGAAAATTAATTGAGCATCATAGGTTCCATAGTAATCACCAACACCTGCATGATCTCTACCAACGATAAAATGAGTGCAACCGTAATTTTTTCTTACCATTGCATGGAAGATAGCTTCTCTTGGTCCTGCATATCTCATTGCAGCTGGAAACACTGCCAGGAAAACTCGGTCCTCTGGATAATAGTTTTTCAATAATACTTGATAGCTCTCCATTCGCACATCTGCAGGAATGTCATCTGATTTTGTCTCACCAACTAACGGATTTAAGAATAATCCGTCTACGATTTCAAGTGCTGATTTTTGAATATATTCATGAGCACGATGAACAGGATTTCTCGTTTGAAATCCTACTACTGTTTTCCATCCACGAGCTTCAAACTCTCTTCTTGTTTGATTTGGTGTTAAGTAAAAGGATTCAAATTGACTTTTTTGTGGAACCTTTATTAATGTAATTGGTCCTGCTAAATACACGGAACCTCTTTCATATAATTTCTTTACACCTGGATGAGCTACATCCGTTGTTTGATAAACCTTTGCTGCTTCTACATCTTTATTCGGTTCAAAAATTTCTTGTAATTCCAATACACCATAAACCACATCATCATACGTTAATTTCACTTTTTCTCCGATTATTAGCGTAGAGGAAACGATTGGAGAAACTGGTAGTGTAATAGGGATACTCCACACATTTCCATCAGCTAATCTCATGTTTGTAACTACACTCTCGTAATCTTGCTTCCCCATAAATCCAGTTAGCGGACTATATGCTCCATTTGCAAGTAACTCTAAATCAGACAACGCCATTTTATCTAGCTCTACTGTATGTTCAATTTCTCTCACATCAACATCTTCATGAAACCGATTTACTAATATACCTCCATGTGGTGTACTAAGTGTCATTATCGCACTTCCTCTCTATTATTTGTGTAATCCACATTCTGTTTTTTCCTTACCAGCCCAACGTCCTGCACGCAAATCTTCTCCTTCTTTTACAGGAAACGTACATTTACTACAGCCGATACTTGGGTAACCTTGATCGTGAAGCTCATTATAAGGAAGTTCAAAAAGCTTAATATATTGCCAAACTTCATCCCACGTCCAATGAATAAGAGGACAGATTTTAATGGATTGAAATTTATTATCTTTGTTAACAAATTGCGTATTAGCTCTCGTTGGTGACTGTTCTCTCCTAAGACCTGTTAACCACGCCTTACTTCCATGAAGTGCTTTTTCTAACGGAATGTTCTTTCGTATCTTGCAGCAAAGATCTGGATCTACTTCCCACAGTTTTTTTCCATATTGCTCTGCCTGTTGTTCTAATGTGACCTCTGTCTGGGCATACTCAATAATTAACTTAGGGTATTTATTCTTTATTTTTCCAATTAGCTCATAGGTCTCTTGAAAATGTAAATGGGTATCAAGAAATACAACCCTCGCATTCGGCTTTACTTTGCTAATTAAATCTAGTAGAACAATTGCTTCTGCTCCGAAGCTACATGCATAGGTTAAGTCATCCTTAAACGTTGCGTATGCCCATTTCAACACTCCTATGGAATCCTTTTTCGCCAATAAATCATTGGTTTGGCTATAGACAAAGTCTTTCGTTGTTTCATAGGATAATTGTTGTGTCTCAATTCCCATGACTTAAATTCCCCCTCCTTGATCATGTACAGATCGTCTTTCCTCTTTAATTGATTGATAAAGGCTAATGGATCCAAACGTAGTAACAAAAATGCTGATAACAATCACAATAATGTATGGGTTTGGATGTAAAACCAGATGAATTAAACTATAGGAAACTACCAATGACATCACTGGCGAGACGATCCACACCTTAATAATTTTCTTAATCACTGTTTTTTGCCATAACTGAAATCCATTTTCAGCTGTACCAACACCTACAATGGCTGACGTTGTTGCTTGGGTTAACGGCACCGGTATTCCAAATATGGAAGCTGCAATCACTAATGATGCTCCTGTTCCTGACACTGCTGTACCTTGAAGCATGGAAAGTGATGTAATTTTCTTCCCATTTGTCTCAAGAACTCTTCCTCCAAGTAGGATAGCTCCTATTGCAAGAAAAATTGCACCTAGGTAAATACCTCGAGTTTCATGCATAATGCCAGCACCAATAAGAGGACCGATTGCGTTTGCCACATTATTCATACCAGCTGAAAATGCCTCTAGAAACCCAGTTAGGATTAACAGGAATACAAGCCATTTTCTCCATTTCCCTTCCCCTTTCAGTTGGGGCCATCGTTTTTCCATAATGATTATTACTTTTCCTGCAACAAATGCTATAAGAAATGCTGCGAATGGGATGATGAGCCAAAACGATATGATATATATAACGTTATTGACATAAAGCGCTTGAAAGGCAATTCCCACTCCTACAATCGAACCGATGGTTACTTCACTAGTAGAAAGAGGTATTCCAATAACATTTGCTATAAACAAAGTAAGTGTAGCGCCTATTAAGATTACAAGTACTATCTCAACTGTTAAAATGCTGGTAGGAATAATTCCTCCCCCAATAGTCTTAACAACCTCACCACTTCCAATGACAGCACCTAAAAATGCTCCTAAACCTACTAAACTTAATGCTAGTTTTTTATTCTTAATTGCTCCACTTCCGTATACTGGCCCCATAGTTGCTGCCGCACCACTTGCTCCGATGTTCATTGCGAAAAATAAAGCGATTGCGATTGCTAAGTAAATTAACACGTTGATACACCCACCTTCTTTGTTGGTTAAAACTATGTAAGTCTACTATTCTTGTAATTCTTATCAAAATACTCGGAATTAAGATAATAAAAATTGTCCTTCCATACAGGAAGTTGACAAGTTGTTTAAGACGGATGTCAAACCCCTTATCTATCAGTTACTTCAAACTCTGCTGGATGTAACAGGTATTTAAAAGAATCAATGCTTGATGATGCATCATTGGGGTAAACCCCCTCCTCTTCTCTGGATAAGAGTTACTATATGTAAATTTTACTGTTTTGTTCTTTTTTTATAATTTTTTTTAAATTACTGTTTAGTATAATTTCATTTCTTGAACATTCAATTTCATTCATTATAATTCCTATCGGTTTTTACGTCAATGAAATTTTTACTAAATATTCTTTTTTTTCGAACAACATTCCCTCGTCATAATCAATCAACACAAATCTTCACTCCCCTCCTTATCATAAAGCTCACGAGATAAGAGAACTATCTCCTCCTTTTAATGAAACAAAGCTACCTATTTTAGAATAGGTAGCTTTGTTTTTTATATTATTATTTACCCTTGTAAAATACCTTCTCTAGGTGTTACTCCAAAAGCGGAAGCTAAAGCTATTAAATCTTTATCCGTAATCACCTGTTTTACTCCACCTTGATGAGAATGAATGATTGTATAAATTTGTGCTGCTTTCTCTACCGTTTCAATTAATCCGAAAGTTTCATCCATCGTAGTTCCAGCTCCAAATATACCGTGCTGTGGCCAGATAACTACACGATAATCAATCATTTTCTCCGCTGTTTTCTCCCCAATCAAGTCCGTTCCAGGAACCATCCATGGTAATAACGCCACTCCATCTGGAAAAACAACAACACATTCCGTACACATTTGCCATAATGTCTTTGTAAAGCTTTTTTCTTCAAGCTCATGAGTGAATGTCATAGCAAGAACATTCGTAGCGTGGTTGTGCATAATGACACGGTGATTTTTATCTACTTTTAATCTAGCAATATGACTCATAAAGTGAGACGGAAGCTCGCTTGTAGGGTTACCGCCATTTTTTAAACCCCAAAGGATATCTATACTGTCTCCCAATTCACTAACACGAAGAATTCCTAAGCAGTCTTCAGGATTCCCTTTTACATTTTTAAAGTATTTTCCTGATCCAGTCACGATAAAGTACTTATTTGAAAGCTCTGGAACCGGGAAATTTAAAGGCAAGTTACGTAATACGCGAGTAATATCTAAGTAAGATGATACTTCCTCTTCTGTTAATAGGTAACTAATATTTCCACCATTCCGCTCATCCCAACCCATTCTCCACATGTTATAAGTAGCATCCATCATTTCTTGAACAAACGGAGCTTGAATTACTTTCTCATCCATAATCTCTTGTAACGTTTGTTGTAGTCTTTTATCATTAATCACGTTTCATCTCTCCCTTATTTCTAATGTGTGATTTTAAATACAGGTCCAAAGATTGTTCAACACTTCACATTTTATAACTTTATTTTATAGCTACGCCAAGCAATAGTCAACATAAATCCAACTTATTATTTTTGTTTATTTTTGTTTTGACATATTTCCGTCATATTTAAAGGTTTTTTGTAAGCGTTTACGATAGTTTATGTCCGTTTATGTTTGTTTTGTCTGTTTATATATAACTACATAAATTTTCCTTCGCATGAGAAAAGTCTTTTGCTTTCGGCTTCCCTAAAATTTTTTATGAGGAAAAAAGAACACCCTCCCTAACAAAAGGAAGAGTGTTCTGGAAATTACATATTATCTTTTTAGCAATACTTCTTGCTCATACTTTTTCACTTCTTCTAACCAAGATTCTTTTACAGGAACACCCATTTTTTCGCAATAGTAATCCCAAATAGCTCCGAATGGATATGTTTTGAACTCTTCAAATAATGCTAATCTTTCTGTGAAGTTCTCTTCTTCTTGAAGTTGTTTTAAATGCTCGTTTGGAGTAAGCATTGCATAAAGTAATGCTTTAATCATATTTCTCGTACCAATTGTCCAAGCAGCCACACGATTAATGCTCGCATCGAAGAAATCAAGACCAATAATTACTTTATCTAACGCATCATTACGAACAATTTCTAAAGCAATTTCACGTAATTCATCATCTAAAATAACAACATGATCACTATCCCAACGTACAGGTCTTGATACATGTAATGCTAGCTTATCGCTATATAAAAGCATAGAAGAAATTTTATTCGATACTGTTTCTGTTGGGTGGTAATGTCCTGTATCTAACAAACAAATTTTATCGTTTTTCAGCGCATACCCAAGGTAAAACTCATGAGAGCCTACAACATAAGACTCAGAACCAATTCCAAATACTTTACTTTCTACCGCATCTAAATTGTACTTCTCATCAATTTCTTCAGTGAAAATCTTATCTAAAGAATCTTTTAAACGTTGTCTTGGAGTGAAACGATCACTAGGGATATCTTTATAACCATCTGGAATCCAAACGTTAGTTAAACTTGGCGTACCAAGTTCTTTTCCAAAATATTCACCAATTTTACGACTTACTTTACAATGCTCAATCCAGAAATTACGAATTTCTTCATCTGGATGAGATAGTGTAAGACCATCTGCTGCTTTTTCGTGTGAAAACAAAGTTGGATTGAAATCTAAGCCTAGTCCATGTTCTTTAGCCCAGTTTACCCATTTCTCAAAATGTTTTGGCTCAAGTTCATCACGCTCAACAGCAACACCATCTGTTTCTGCATAGATAGCATGTAAGTTCACACGGTGCTTACCAGGAATTAAAGAAAATGCTTTTTCTAAATCGGAACGTAATTGTTCCGGAGTTGTTGCTTTCCCAGGATAGTTTCCAGTTACATCAATCCCACCAGAAAGTTCTCTTTGGTTTACTTCAAAACCTGTCACGTCATCACCTTGCCAGCAGTGCATGGAAATAGGTACCTGTTTTAATTTCTCTAGTACGCTATCAACGTCAATTCCCCATTTTTCATATTGTTTTTTCGCTAGTTCATAGTTTTCTTTTACAGACATGTTTATCTCTCCTTCAATTCTCTATTAGATAGTTTCCGGTACGTATGTTTTCACATCAAACGAATTTTTTATGATTGTTCGTGCTTGTTGTATATCAGTTATTTCACCAAGTGCCATAAATTGAGCAACAATGTTACCAATCGCCGTCGCTTCTACAGGCCCAGCATTCACTTCTTTTTTCGTAACATTTGCGATTAGCTGATTTAAATATTCATTTTGGCATCCGCCACCAATAACATTTATTTTATGGAATTGCTTATCTAGTATTTTTTCTAACTCTTGAATTGTTTGTTCGTAACTATCTGCAAGACTTATAAACACGCATTTTGCAATTTCCCCTGGAGTCTCAGGAACTGCTTGACCTGTTTCTTTACAATAGTTTTGAATTTCTTTCATCATGTTTTCAGGATTTAAGAAACGATCTTCATTTACATTAACAGTAGATGTAAAGTTAGTCGCTGCTCTCGCTAAATCTACTAATTCAGGGAAAGAATAGCGGTCGTCATAGTTTCGTTTCACTTCTTGAATCATCCAAAGACCCATGATATTTTTCAAGAATCGAAAACGATAGTCGATTCCACCTTCATTTGTATAGTTGTACTCCAGTGCTTTCGGTGTACAAATTGGCTGTTCGTTTTCCACTCCCATTAGCGACCACGTTCCAGAACTGATATAAACTGTCTCATCTAACTCAGGAACGGAGATTACAGCAGAACCTGTGTCGTGAGTAGCCGGTAAAACCACCTTCATATCAAAACCAAATTCGGAAACTAGTTCCTCTTTCAGGTTTCCAAGGATCGTTTTTGGCACTTTTATCTCTTGGAATATTTTCTTGTTTATTCCTAGTTTATCGATCAATTCATTATCCCAATCTTTTTCATTTGCATTTACAAGCTGAGTTGATGTTGCATTTGTATACTCATTTGCAACTTTACCTGTTAGTAAATAATTAAAATAATCAGGTATCATAAGGAATGTTTTTGCTTTTTCCAACACTTCTGGTTGTGTTTGTTTTAATGAGTATAACTGGTATATAGTGTTAAATTTCAAATATTGGATTCCTGTTTTTTCATATAATTGGTCTTTTGAAATAACGTTTTCGAATACTTTTTCCATCATTCCATCAGTACGTGAATCCCGATATGCAACTGCATTCGTTAACGGCTCGTTCTTTTCATCTAAAAGTACAAAATCAACAGCCCAAGTATCGATCCCTATACTCTCTGGTAAAATGGCCTCTTTCCTGCACTCGCGAATTCCTTGCTTAATTTCTTGGAAAAGCTGATCTACTTCCCAGCAATATTGACCGTCTTTCTGCACCATTTTGTTTTCAAAACGGTATATTTCTTTGAGTTGAAGCTTCTGGTTTTCAAGCTGCCCTAAGATCAACCTACCACTTGATGCACCGATATCAACAGCTATACACGTTTTCCCCATCGTTATCACCCTTTTCGTAAACGCTTTCTATCTATCATCTTAAATGAAAAGTAGACGGAAAAATATAACGTAAATTATTTATTTATTGTCCTTATTTGCAGGGGGGAGCATCTATACTTTTCCATTTGGGAAAAGATAATGTGAAGCTGAACCTTTATTTATTGAACAAAATTTCGTCGTCAATATTCTAAGAACAGTTTTTCTCGTATTAAAAACATTACACCATTCAATAATGTCAGTAACCGTAATAGGCTTATTGGGGAATAGTAAAACATATTCTTTTATACTTCTCATTACACTATCATCTAACTCTTCGATAAATTTACATTGAATACACTTCATCTTATTTTTTGAAAACATATTAAGAAAACTATTACACCAAGGACAAATAATGCCTTTTTTCAGCGTATGTATATTATATTTCGGCAACTTCGCTCGTTCTAAATTATCATTATGGATCGAAAGTAAGAAAGAAGCTAGCTGATGATGTTTAGGGGATAAGATAGAACTTCCTAAGTTTAATTTTTGAAGATGTCTTTTTAATTGGGGTGGGAATACAAAAGGTAACTCTTGTGTGGAATTATAAAGATGAAATTCAGGGTTATTAAAAATAACATTGGATTGAAGTTGAAAATGTAGACTGTTTTGATCGAGTAATTGTTGAAAAAGAGTTTCTGAACGATGTAATTGGTGGACAGGGTTAGTAATTTTCAGTGAACCTATACATAGTTTATTCCCTTCTAACCAATAATCTCCCGTATAATTCTTCACTTCAGAAAGATAGATATTTTGAGAAGAAATGATTAGAGTGTCTATTTGAAAGATAGAATTATTTACTTCGAATACTAGATTATGAAAAATTAAGATATCTGATTCTCCATGCAGCTTCTCTAATAACCAGATAAAACGTTGTTCACCAATATATCCTTTTTCAAGACTGTGGTAATACTTCATTTCATTTTCTGAGAGTGCCATACGTGGGTGCAAGCTTCTAAAAACTTGAAGATTTAAGGGAGGAGAGAGGGGTTTCATTTGCAATGTGAGTCACTTCCTTTTTATTTAATTTAGTTTATATGTTTAATATAATTTGTATTCTAGTAGTTTTCAACGATTTTTTTTAGCTTTGGCTACATTTTTGATAGATTATCAATTTTTTTACTATAAGTACTGTCATCGTTTTACTTTCATTCATACTTAAAGCACCTTTCACGAGTCAAAACGCTTATGAAAGGCTCGATATCCTTCCGATCGCACCTTTCACGAGACATAATACTTCTGAAAGGCTCGATATCCTTCCGATCGCACCTTTCACGAGACAAAATGCTTATGAAAGGCTCGATATCCTTCCGATCGCACCTTTCACGAGACAAAACGCTTATGAAAGGCTCGATATCCTTCCGATCGCACCTTTCACGAGACAAAACGCTTATGAAAGGCTCGATATCCTTCCGATCGCACCTTTCACGAGACAAAATGCTTATGAAAGGCTCGATATCCTTCTGATCGCACCTTTCACGAGACAAAATGCTTATGAAAGGCTCGATATCCTTCCTTCCACTCCGTTTTACGATGCAAGAGAGACTTCCCTGTCATAGGCTAACTACTCCTACTCCTAGCCCCTCAACACCCTCGGGGTCACCCCATACTTCCCTTTAAAAATCCTGTAAAAATAACTAATGTTGTCGTATCCTATTTGGTCCACTATTTCAGCAATGGGTAAGTCCGTACTTTCCAGTAGCTCCTTCGATTTACTTAACCTTCGATCTTGCAACAATTCCTTAAAAGTATAGGAAGTAGCTTGCTTAATTTTTTTACTTAAAGAATAGTGTGTCAGATTCAACCTCTCCGATAACTCATAAAGCGTCGCTTCTCGATAGTGCTCCTCTATATATTTCAAGCTTTCTACAATATAGTAATGCTGCAGCGTCAATTCCTTCCGCTGTACCACTTTATCTGAATGCTTGATTAACTCGATCATTAATAACCCCATCCTCAGTTTAACTGCTGAATCGGACAACAAAGTTGGATTCATTAATTCAACAATCATTTTTTCCAGCAAGTCTTGTATTTCTTCAATTTCCGATACTTTAAAGTACAGAAATTGCCCATTCTGAGTATTGTTAAATAAACTATTTATTAAAAAGTCATTTACCATATTTTCCGATGTTAAAAAAGAGAAAATAAATTTAAAGAAATCAGGCTGGATGATAAAATTTATAACAATATCTTCATGCGAACAAGCATCAATCTCATGCTCAATATGCTGGTTTAAAAATAATAGCTCTCCTTTTTTCAAAACAATTTCTTCATTTCCTACTTTTTGTTTTAACCTACCACTGTAAACGTAATTAATCTCAATATAATTGTGTTTATGTTTAGGGAAATCAACAAAACGCGTATGTTTTCGAACCATGATTAACTTTTCTTTGCTTAGAAATTTCTCACTTTCAATAACGAAATGAGGTTGATTTGTGTAAAGATCTTTTTTCACTTCTTTCGTTTGCTGAAGAATTGCTCGTTCTTCTTCGTTGATTTCCATTAATTCATTTAAAAGATCAAAAGACATTATCCTCACTCCGTTTCTTAGAACATATATATCCGAGTTCACGTGACGGTGCAATCCATAGTACCTCTTCCTAAAAGACAACTTAAAAACCACGATAGGTAAAACCTATCGTGGCAATCATACCATATTTTCCGTTTAGCAAGGTACAGTAGACACCTGTCTAGAAAAACTCAGCATATCAACAGCTTTTAATGGCGAAAACCTTAGTTAAGTCTATCTTATTCTTTCCTCTTTTCAATGAAGTTAATTTTTCATTAATTACATATAAAAGCGTTTTTAGCTTTTAATCCGGCAGGCTATTTGACAAGAGGTAACATTGCCTAGCTTAGACATTACAACTAAGAAAAGTTAGATAGTAGTAAACGCAAACTTTGTCTCAGATTTATATGTTTCTCCTTTTTCTAAAACAATAGATGGAAAATGAGCATGGTGAATCGCATCTGGGTGCTTTTGCGTTTCTAAACAAACACCTAAATATTTCCTAGCTTGTACACCACGAATAGTAAAATTATCTCCCATCATGTTGGATGTATATAGCACGAGACATGGCTCCGTTGTTTCTACAGTAAGTACCCGCCCAGTTTCTTCATCCTTTAGGATGATCTCCTTGTCATTACTAGTATTTAACTCCAGAGGGTGATCATATCCACGACCCGCTAACACATTTTGCTCATGTGTGGAACTTACGCCATCCTGAATTTTTCTACCTTGTCGAAAATCAAAAGCTGTTCCTTCCACATCGAGTAATGTTCCAGTTGGAATAAGATTGCTGCCTAATTCTAAGAACTTGTCACTTTTTACTGTAAGTTCATGATGTAAAATATCCCGCTTCACATCTCCGCTCAAGTTGAAATAGCTATGATTCGTTACATTCAATAGAGTATCCTTATCACTTACTCCTTCGTAAGAAATAACTAATTCATTGTCATTTGAAACAACATACGTAACAGACATTTTTAAATTACCAGGATACCCTTCCTCACCATCAGCACTTTCATAGGTAAACGTAATTTGAACTTCTTCATTATTCTCTTCCACTACTTTCCCATTCCAAATCACACTATCTAAACCTACAAATCCACCATGTAAATGATTTGCTCCATCATTTTGAGGTAATTGAAAGGATTCACCATTTAGTTGAAATTTACCGTGATCAATTCTCCCTGCCACTCGACCACATACTGCTCCAAAATAGGGGGAGTGCTCAATATATTCTTCGATTGTATCAAAACCAAGTACTACATTTTCTACCGTTCCTTTTGCATCTGGTACGAGAAGTTTCGTAATAATACATCCAAAATTTATGAAAGCTACTTCCATGCCGTTATCATTTTTCACGGAATATTCAAGTACTTCTTTTCCATTTATTTCACCAAATATATTCTGTGTTACTTCCATCCTTCTAACAACCTTTCTTATTGTCATGATTACTTTTACTCTTAAATTATCATGTTCTCTACATTCTGATTCAGGCTTTAGTTAGCATCTGATACTGGTACTCCAAAGTTCGGGGTACCATCCTCATTCCAAGTAAATACTTGAGCCCTAGTATGTCTATTAGGATCATGCAAAGGATTACCTTCAATTTCTTTATAATTTCTTGCGTGGTACACAATCACATCTTCTGTTCCATCCTCCGACACAGTAAAACTATTATGACCTGGTCCATATTGTCCAGTTTCTTCATTCGTTTGAAAAACAGGCTCCTGTTTTTTCTCCCAGGAAGATGCCTTTAATAGATCACTTGTGTCATCAGCACTTAACAATCCCATGCAATAGTTATGGTCTGTCGCACTTGCAGAATAAGCAATAAAAACCTTCCCATTTCTTTTTAAAACTGCAGGACCCTCATTTACAAGATAACCAATTATTTCCCAATCAAGCTCTGGTTTTGTTAGCATAACTGGTTCCCCTTTTATTGTCCAAGGGTTACTCATTTCAGCAATATATAAGTTTGTATTCCCTTTTATATCCGGATCATTTTGAGGCCAGACTAAGTACCTTACCCCATGATGCTCAAACGTTGTTGCATCTAGTGAAAATGATTCCCAAGTTGTTTTTAACTGACCTTTTTCTTCCCAAGAGCCTTCTAATGGATTTTCACTACCCGTTTCTAAAACGTACATACGGTGTGCAAATTGGGCATCCGTTCTACCTGCTGCAAAATATATGTACCATTTTCCATCAATAAAATGAATTTCAGGTGCCCAAATTAGTGCACTCATTGGACCACTCTCATGCTTTTCCCAAACAGTAACAGGCTCAGCTTCTCCGAGTCCTTGAATCGTCTTTGATCTTCGTAATTCAATTCTATCGTATGCCGGCACAGAACCTGTAAAATAATAATACCCATCCGAATGCTTATAAACCCAAGGATCTGCTCTCTGTTCCACAATAGGATTTTTGTATGTATTTTTCACATTCACATTACCCTCTCCTTTGAAAAATAAGTCTATTACTTTACGAAACTATTGGTGAATCAATAGTTACAGTATATTTTTCCATGTAATCGCTGTCAATGATTCTGATAGTTCTGTAACTAAAAAGACGAAAGATATGTACCTGTGATAGAGGTTGAGGAATGTTAGAGGACTGGAGACGAATAGATTCTGCACTTCAGAGACTTTTTTATCTCATGAAGTGCTCGATCAGACCGAGATCATGCACTTCGGATACTTTTTTATCTCATGAAGTGCACGATCAACCCGTGATCGAGCAGTACAGAGACAAATTCGGCTCATCGACTGCCCGATCGGAAGTTCCTCCATTATTAAATCCCTTTCAATTTAAAACAAACAACTTTCGGTTCTGTCATTGCTTCTATTGATGAACGGACTCCTTCTCTTCCAAGACCAGATCCTTTCATTCCTCCAAAGGGCATAGCATCAATTCGATAGTCACTGGAATCATTCACCATTACACCCCCGACTTGAAGGTGTTGAATTGCATGGAACGCTTTTTCAATATCATTTGTAAATATTCCAGCATGCAATCCATAGTTAACATTGTTAGAGCGTTCAATCGCTTCCTGAAAACTAGATATTCGTTCAATAATAACGACAGGGCCGAAAATTTCTTCCTTCGCAATTTTTGCTGATTCTGGAACATCCGTTAAAACGGTAGGTTCGTAAAATGTCCCCTCTCTTTTTCCACCTACAAGTAGTTTTGCACCTGCAAATATAGCGTCTTCTACCCAACTTTCCACTCGTTTTGCTTCTTTTTCATTAATCATAGGGCCCATATCTGTCAATTCACACATTTTGTCACCAACATGAAGGTGAGTAGTCTTTTCCACAAATGCTTGCAGAAATTTAGGATAGATTTCCTTTTCAACATATATTCTCTGAACGCCTATGCAGTTTTGACCGACAGCGGAAAAAGCACCTGATACACATGAACGAACAGCATCATAAAGATTTGCATCATTTAAAACAATGACAGGCGAATTAGAACCTAACTCCATATTTACTTTCTTCAAGCCGGCTTGGTGTGCAATCCTTTTCCCAGTTTCTAAGCCCCCTGTGAAGGATACCATTGTTACTAATGGATGGGTAACAAGTGTTTCACCTACTTCACGACCTGAACCTGTAATTACGGATAAAAAACCATCAGGTAAACCAGAATTTATAAATGCTTCCGCTAATAAAAGAGCTGATAAAGGGGTGACGGAAGCAGGCTTTACAACTATCGGATTACCCGCTGCGATAGCCGGACCTATTTTATGCGCAACAAGATTTAAAGGATCGTTAAATGGAGTAATTGCTCCTATTACACCAATTGGAAAACGGTAATGATATCCTACCCTATTCTCACTACCTTCATTTTGGTCAAAATTAATAGTTTCTCCATTTATTCTTCTTGCTTCTTCTGCACTGATACGTATTGTTTTCACAGCTCGCTTTACTTCTCCTCGAGCTTCCGTGATGGTTTTGCTTCCTTCTTTTGCAATCGTTTTTGCGTAATCTTCGTTGTACTTTTCTATATAATCTGCGGCCTTATTTAAAACATGGATTCTATCGTTCGTAGGGAATTGTATTGTTTTAAAAGCTTCATTTCCTTTCTCTATTGCAAGTAACATATCCTTTTCCGTTGCTAACGGTACCTTTGCAATAAGCTGATTATTTTGGGGATTGAAAACATCAAAGGTCTTCTCCGCATCACGCCACTTCCCTGCCAGAAGCATCTTTTCTGAAATTACTTCCAAATGCATGATACACCCTCCTTTTCATGTTAAGAGAACCCTTTACTTCTCCTAAAGTGGATTAAATCTATTAATAGAGAGTACCCTGTTTCAACAAGGCCTGCTCCGGCACCTGTCAGCATAATAGGACCAGCAAGATTACACTCATAAACAATTGCATTTGTTGGCCCTTTTATTCCAGCTAAAGGATTCTCCATATCAATTAGTTCTGGCTTAACAGATGCTTTCACACCCTCTTCGTCTTTTTTTATTCGAGCTAGTAATCTCCAAACTTTCTTTTTTTTCAAAGCGTCTTCTACGGATTCTTTCGTAATATTTGTTATTCCTTCACAAGGAATAGTCTCCGCTTTTATTGGAGCCTTCATTATATAATTTGATAGTATTGCAGTTTTATATCTTGCATCATGTCCTTCTACATCACTTGTAGGATCCGCTTCTGCATAGCCTAACTCTTGTGCTTTTTGCAAAGCTTCTTCGTATGATTTTCCATTCTCCATTTCCGTTAATATATAATTTGTTGTTCCGTTTAATATCCCTGTAATCTCTGTAATCTCATTACCTGCTAGTGTAGTAATTGGAAGTCTTAATGCAGGGGTACCACTCATAACTGTTCCTTCAAATCCCCAAAAAACGTTATGCTCCTCTGCTAAGCTGTTCAGTTCCTCATAAGCTATTGCAACTGGACCTTTATTCGTTGTTAATACGCCTTTCTTGTTTTCAAAGGCTGCTCGGCAGTGATCAATTGCTGGTTGCCCTGTTTTCACATCCGTGTATGTTACTTCCACAATCACATCCGCATTCGATTCGTTTATTGTTTGTAGACTATCCCAGCCTTTTATGAGACTTGGAGTGTCTGGATAATTTTCTACATTACCAGTTTCCTGCAACGTTTTTAGTAAGACATCAATATCTAATCCCTCTGGATCATAAATGGACCCTTTCATAACATCCGATACAGCAACTACATTCGGATCTAAATCGTGGTTTTCTTTCAATTCTTTCCTCTGATCTCTTAGCAATTTTGCAAGAGTTTGACCTACCCCACCAAAACCGATAAATGCAATATTCGTCGACATTCTTCACTCCTCCCCCATGTTTCCCTCTCGATTGAGCAACTTTCTTGTACTCTCCAGCAATATAGCAACCCCAATTGGTAAGGCTTCATCATTTAATTGAAAAGTAGGGGAATGTAGGACTTTCTCTTCCCCTCTGTCAAATCCGCACCCTAGAAAAAACATGGCTCCTGGAATCTTTTCCGTGAAATACCCAAAATCTTCTCCTCCCATGCCAAAAGCTTCTTCATACACAGCTATATTTGGTGATATATTCTTAGCTGACTTCTTGATTATTTCTGTAATCCCAGGGTGGTTATTTAACGCTGGTTCTCCATGCTCTATAATTAATTCAAAATCTCCCCCAAGAGAATAAGCTATTTTAGCAATTTGCTCTACTTCTTTTTTCAGTTGCATTCGAATCTGTGGTGTAAAAGATCTCATTGTTCCTTTTAATACCACTTTCTCGGGAATAACATTGTAAGAACTTCCACCATGGATTTCTCCAATACTAATTGCGCCAACCTCTAAAGGATTCATTTTTCTACCAATCAGACTATAAAGCGCTTGCATAATGAAGGTGGAAATCCAAATAGGATCCTTCCCTTGATGTGGATAACCTCCATGAGCCCCCTCCCCTTTCAGTATTAAGGTGAAATTATCAATGTTTGCCATACTAGGTCCATGATTTATTTGTATTTCTCCTGTTTTTCTCCAAGGACAAACATGTAAAGCTATTACTTTCTCCACATCGTCCAGAATGCCCGAGGTTAGGAAATAGGGCGCACCAGTTAAGCCGAATTCATCTGCATCTTCTTCTGCTGGCTGAAAAATAAGTTTTACTGTTCCGTAAAATCTTTCTTCTTCCCACTCTTCTGCAAGTACCTCGGCGACTCCTAGTAGAATCGCCATATGAGCATCATGACCACAGGCATGCATGACATTAGAATGAACGGACTTACAAGTAACCTCCGCTTCCTCTTGAATAGGAAGAGCATCCATATCCGCTCTCAACGCAATGACTGGACCATCACCTGAAGAGAGTGTTGCAACAATTCCATGTTTCGCGATTCCCGTTTCAATATGGAAAACCTTCATCGCTATCAATTGCTCTAAAACGAACGTACTTGTGATTTTTTCTTGAAAACTTAGTTCAGGATATTTGTGCAGGTGGTGTCTCCATTCAATAAGCTTCGATTTAAGTTCATATCCTTTTTCCTTACTGTTCCAACTGTTTTGTTGCAAAGGATCACCTCCTGCTTTTAGCTAATCTTTCCTCCTTGTTTGTTCATTTTAAAGGGAGGTTGAACGATTAAGTCTCTCGGATACGTAGTAAATGGCTCACATCCATCTTCCGTAACACGGAACGACTCGCTTATTTCAATGCCATACTTATCAAACCATAATGCTGGTATAAAATGAAAAGTCATGTTAGGTTGTAATATGGTGTCATCTTCTCTTCGAAGACTTGCTGTGTGTTCTCCCCAATCAGGAGGATAGTTCAAGCCAATCGAGTACCCTAACCTAGCTTCTTTTTCAAATCCACGTTTGCTAATACTGTTATGCCATATTTGCTCTACTTCACTACATGTCATTCCTGGTTTGATTGATGATAAAACGTCATCCATTCCTTCGGTCACGATAGGCGCTATCTTCTCAAGTTCCTTAGATGGAGTTCCAATTGTTACCGTTCTTGCTAGTGGAACATGATATCGTTTGTAACAACCTGCAAGTTCAATAATGACGGCATCCCCTTCTTTAAATTTTCTATCAGTCCATGTTAAGTGTGGAATAGACGTATCATCCCCAGATGGAAGTAGTGGTACAATTGAAGGATAGTCTCCACCATATTCTTCTGTTCCTGATAACATCTGATAATAAATTTGAGCTGCAACGTCACATTCTCTTACTCCAACCTGTATACTCTCTGAACCTTTATACATAGCTAACTCTGCAATCTTTGCTGCCCGCTTCATATATTCAATTTCTTGATCCGATTTGATCAAACGAACAAAATTTACTAATAGATCTCCATCTTTAAAATTGGCATTCGGTAAATTCTTCTTTAGTTGTTCATATGCCTTTGCTGTGAAGTAATAGTTATCCATTTCAACACCGATATTTTTCTTGCCATGCCCCTTTTGTTTTAGTATATCTGAAATAAAATCCATTGGATGGAATTCACTTGAATGCACATAGTAGTCAGGATAAGGTATAACATTTTCTTCGTGAAGCCACGTTTTTGCTTTTGCACCATTCGCATCAAGATAACGACCAACCCAAATTGGTTGAGGTTCTTCATCTATCACAATGAGCATTTGGTGTACATAAAATGACCAGGCATCATAACCTGATAGATAATTCATATTGGCAGGATCCGTTACTAGTAAAACCTCAATTCCCCTTATCGCCATTCGTTCCTTTGTTTTTCTTAAACGTTCTTGATATTCAAACATATCAAATGGTAGCACTGAGGTTCCCTCCTCCCATTTTTCTGAATATTTACATTCCTTTAGTTATACAGTATTAAAAAAGTAGTTATAAGGTAATGTTCAATTTGTATGAACTTTTGATAATTTTCGCTATACAAATTTGATTTACATACTAAAAAATACTAATTATATAAAAAAGAAAGGGTTTTTTCATGTGGAAGAAAATCTACATGAAAAAAACCTTACTGTAAAATCTTATTCTATTTTTTTTAACATCCACAGCCTAACACTTAGTTCTAGTAGAAATAAATCATCAGAATCAACTAACGATAATTCTGTTAGTGACTCGATATTTCGAAGACGATGGAGAAGTGATTGACGATGCAAATTTAACGCTCTTGCAGTTTGGCTCACATTTCCTTTGTATTTGTTGTACACCATAAACGTATAGATTAAATCGGTCTGTCTTTTTTGATCATACTCTAACAATGGTTGTAACGTATCCTTTACAATCTCTGCTATTTCTTCTTTGTTAGACAACGCCATTAATAATCGATTAATTCTCGTATCACTAAAAAATGTCCTCTCTCCATGTCCATGTTTCTGAATTCCAATATCAAGAGCTGTCTTTGCTTCTTCGTAACTGCTGTAAAAAGCATAGTGACCATCTTTATTCGTTGCAATTCCCCAGGAAAATTCTATTCCAGAGAGTAGATCATAGAGTCTTCCCTCAATAACATCTAGAAATCGGTTCGCTGTTTCCATATAAGGGTGATTATCTGCTTCTAGATATATAATTACTTCATTTTCATCAAACGTTGTCAGTGTACGACGATGAAGTACTTTTCCTGCATTGGTTATTTCTTTTTGTATATAATAATTCATGCTTTGAAGGGAGGATGTTGGTGGACCATCCTTAAATTGGTTGCTTTTTTCACTACCAGGATTGTTGTACATAATATGTCCAACAATACATATATAAGGCCTTGTCAAATCATAGCCTAACAGTTGTGCCTTTGATATTAACTGAGTAGTTACTTCTGTATGTTTTTTGGCTAAATTTAATATGAAGTTATCTTTTAATCTCACTTCTGTCATCTCAATAGCATTTTCCTTAACGAAATACAGAGCACACGCAGTTAACGCATGATCAAGCACATCCATCACAAAGGTGGTTAACTTACTTCTATCTTTCGGTTTTAGTAATAGATATCCTTGTTTATAGTGATTATTCCAAATTGGTAATTGGTAACAGATTTGACTTTCTACAATATACTCTTCCATTTGATTTAATAGAGGATGGTCGTTGTAAAGACTATCTGAAGGAGGAATTTGTTGGATTTTATCTTTGTCGTTTGACATCAGTGTATTTAAGAATTTTTTATTAACATACTGGTTTGTTCTTAATGTTCTCTCTTGATCTATAACTGCCACAGGTATTTGAATATGCTTGTATAATGTACTCGAAATTTCATCTAATCCTTTGTTCCGAAGAACACAATTAATTAATTCATGTCTCACATCTTCCGCTTGTTTTCTTTCTCCTTGCTTATTTTCCTGTAGTTCTTGTAAAACGATGTGTAGGATGTCACCAAACCGAACTTCCCATGGTATATCAATAATGATTAAGTCATGTCGTTCCGCTACCTGTAACACTCTTTCCGGAATATCGTTGATATAACGACCGGTTGCAAAAGCTAGCAGGGAAGCTCCCGAATCAATGATATCTTTCACAAACTCTTCTAATAATAATGGATCGTCTTCACAACCAATTCCAGTGCTCAACACAAATTCATTTTTACGAACAAAGTTTTCCACAGGTATTTCAATAACTGATATCCATTCAACACTTTTTTTATCCAGTAAATCCTTTCCCACTTTTATTTTAGAGGTTGCCATTACTGGTAATTGGACAATATCTTTTACCAATACCCCCATTTAATCCCCCCTATCATTATTCAAAATTAACTTATAGAAACTGTTCCCAAGAAAAATAATTTTGTAAACTCCATCAGTAATGGACTCTTTTTCAAAAGAAAAGGGAATAAAATTGTTGTCTAGCTCCAGGGAGTCATGAGCTATTTAATTTTTATATTATATTTATGAGTAGGCTCCTATATAACGAAGGAGTATGAAAAGGAAAAAAATCTTCTTTTCATACTCCAATAGAGTAGTTTAAAAATCAAACTTTAGCTCTGGCATCCATTGGGATACATGTTCTTTTGCTTTCTCATAATGATGATTTGCATTTATTAAAATATCGTCAGCTATATCTCCTAATATGTGTAGTTTATAATTTCTCCAATTCCGTTTATATGTATAAACTGGAACAAATCTCGGATCTTGTAGTTCTATTGTTACTTTATCTCCTTGTACTGTTTTTTTCACTTCTAATTGAACCATTCCTCCAATTTCTCTCTCTACACCTTCTTGGCCAGAGATAAAATTTCCTAAAGAGTAAGCTACAAATGTTCTTCGCCCATCCTCTTGCTCAATCCAATCCATCGGCTGTAATACATGAGGATGATGTCCAAAAATGATATCTGCTCCAGAAGCAGAAAATCCCTCCGCTAGACTTATCTGTTCTTCATTTGGCATGGGTTCATATTCATTACCAAAATGAAGGCTAAGAACTACCACATCGGAAACTTCTTTGGCTGCGATAATCTCTTCATTAATTACATCCCGATCGATTAAATTTACTAAGTGCTCTTTTCCCTCCGGTATTGGAATTCCGTTCGTTCCATACGTATATGCTAAAAAGGAAAACGTGATACCGTTCGCATCTATAGTACGTATTTCTAATCGATCCTCCTCTGAACGATAGCCACCTGTATAGATCATTCCTATAGATTCATAATATTCAATTGCATTTAACACTCCTTGTTCTCTTGCATCAAGGGTATGATTATTTGCGATACTAACTACATCAATCCCAATGTATTGTAACGCATCTCCTACTTCTGTAGGACTATTAAACATAGGATAGTCAGATAATCCTAACTCTACTCCCCCTAACATTGTTTCTTGGTTTGCAAAGGCAAGGTCAGCCTGACTTAAGTACGGCTTTGCGTTTTCTAACATTGGCTTGAAATTATATTTTCCATCCACATATGCATCTTTATATAACGAACTATGAATTAAAACATCACCAACTCCTGCAATTGTAGCTGTTGTTATTTCTACTTTCTCTTCTTCAATTAAAGGTTCTTCTTTTTCATCGATTATCTCATTGCTTCCTTCGGTATTATTTTTTAGTTCCTCTTCGTCCTCACTGGGCTGTTCTAACGAATCATCATCTGCAACTTGTTGTTCTTCATGACTCATATAATAATAAACGCCTGTAATTACAATGAGGAATACAATAAAAGACAACGCTATGGACTTTTTCATACAATCGCCCCCAATACATTCACTTGTTACGACACTATTCTATACTATTTTACAATTTTGCAGGTTACATTCACATTATAAAAAGGATTTAAAGTATAAGCAATAGTACCTATTTTTTCTATTTGATTCTGAAACCATCATTTAGTTTACGTATACTAAAAAAGAGCAATGATATTTTTAATATCACCGCTCTTTATTGGTATTAGACTTACTGTTTTTTCGGTAAGTTGAAAGCTTCTTCCAGATCATTAATTTCTTTTACTCCGATTTGGACTATATCTCCAATTAACTTAGATGCAATGACAGCTTTTGCACTATACTCTAATACTTCTAGTCTATCGAAGGTTTCTAATAGGCTATTCCCTGTTACAACAACACAATCGTTTTTTACAAGCGTAATTGGAGTAGCTTCATCTAACGCCTTCGCAACCTCCTCTGGCTGAGAAGTAGCTGTTCCATAAGGAAGCTTTTCTATATCTCGTAATAAAATATAGCTTTCTGGTATGATTTTTGAATCGAATACTTCGTCTGTAACACCAAATGCCATCATATTAGTTGGATGAGCAATGATGATAGAATTAATGTGAGAATGCTTCGTATATATTTCTTTATGCAGTGTTACAGCACGACTTGGAGTTTTACCACTCTCTTTATATTTACCTTCTTTAATTCGGACCAAGTCTCCTGCTTCAATGTATTTTCTATCTTTACCGAAAGGCGTAATAATAAAAGAACCATCATTCAATCTATGAGAAAATGTTCCTTCTGTACTTGTAATTAATCGTTGACTATAGGCACGATTGATTAGTTCGCACATTTCTCTTCTTGATTCTCTTTCCTCACTTGTATAGAAATCTGGTGCAAAATCTTCTAACGATAGCATAGGAGGAATATCCAGATGTTCTTTCGTTAATGATACTGGATTTCCTAGGCGCTTTGCCTGTATTTCCAATCTTGCACAGTATTCTAACGTTTCAAATGCCATAAATGCTTTAAATAAATTATCTGCCCCTACAACTACACCATGGTTTTCTAGCATGACTGCATTAAGCCCCTGTTTAAAAACGGAAGCGATTTTTTCGCCAAGTAGCGTGCTTCCAGGTAATGCATACTCCGCCATTCCAACTTCTCCACAAATTTGGTGAAAATGTGGCATAAGCTGTGTATTTGGAGATTTTCTCGCAATACTAAATGCAACTAAAGCAGGAGGATGAGCATGTACAACAGCCTTTAAATCTGGTCTTGCCTCATAGATTAATTTATGGAAAGGAAATTCGCTAGAAGGCTTATGATTACCAACTATTGTACCATCTTGTTCTACTTTTACGATATCTTTCCTCGTTAGTGAACCTTTATCCACACCACCAGGAGTAATCCAGATATCACCATTTTCATCTAAAATTGAAAGATTACCTCCGGATGTAGTGGTCATCCCATATCCATATATTCGTTCCATAAGCATAATTAATTGATCTGCTGGATGTTGAAGTTCAAATTGCATCATTACCCCTCCTATAATTAGTAAAGTTGCTCAACATTTTTCCCGATAAATGGTAATTTACATTTTATACTTTAAAAAATTTAATCTTCTTCATTAATTCCTGTGAAATTTCTTCTAACTCTTCAGCGGAACTGGATGCTTCATCAATAGAAACTAATTGCTCTAAAGCATCTTTTTGAACTTCTTGTGCCATTACAGTACTTTTTTGAGCATGATCACTCATCGTATATACTGTTGCAGAAACTTCTTCTGAACTAGCTGAGATTTGTTGTATGATCCCTGTTACATCCTGTATTTGATCTGACACTTGTTCAATAGATGTCACAAGTTGTTGGAATTTACCGCCAGCAACTTCAACAGCTTTACTGCCTTCTTCCACCTCTGCTCTACCCTTATTAATTCTAGAGACAGATGTTTTTGTTGATTCTTGAATTTCTTTAATTACTTTATCAATTTCAAGGGTAGCTTCTTTTGATTGGTGCGCAAGTTTTCGTACTTCATCTGCGACAACCGAGAAACCTAGTCCATGTTCACCAGCTCTAGCAGCTTCGATTGCCGCATTTAACGCTAACAAATTTGTTTGATCAGACAGCTTTGTTATCATTTCCGTAATTTTCACAATATCATCTGCACGTTTATCTAATTGCCCCATTATTTCTGCAGATTCATTAACTGTATGATACACCTGTCCAATCTTATTAATAGCAGTATCAATGTAATCTTGACCTTGTTTCGCTTCTTCTATCATCACAATAGAGTTATTGCTCACATCTGTAGAGACTTCAGCAATCTTTTGAATGTCTGCGTTTATTGAATCAATAGCAGTAACGCTCTCTTCTGTACTTGCTGCTGTTTCTTGTGATAATTGAGCTACTTCATTCATCACCTCATTTGTTTGAGAAGATAATTTTTTATTTAAGGTAGCGTTTTCAAATAACTTTTTAGATGAAATCGATACTGCATTAGCAGTACTCGTGGCACTAGTAATTATATTCCTAATACCTATAACCATATTTTCCAATGAATAAACTAAATCCCCAATTTCATCTTTTCTTTTTTTCTTAGTATTAAATTGAGAACTATCTAAATTTCCATTTTCCACTTCTTTCATTTTTCGTGTTACATCTCTTAAAGCATTGGTTATATCTCTTGCTACAAACATAGCGACAATAGTGGATATGATAATCGTTAATATTCCAATGAGAACGGTAACATTTCGAATTTCAGCAGTTTCTGTAGTCAACTCACTTATTGGTACACTTGAATATAGTATCCAATCAGTATTAAGTATTTCCTTAGATGTAATTAATTCATTTTCTGATGAAACGAAGCTAATTGTTTCTAAACCTATTTCATTATTTGACAGGATATTCTCTGCAAAATCACTTGATATATTATCAATACTTCCCATATCACTGTGAGAGATTAAAGAGCCGCCAGTATTTACCACAGATAAAAAACCAGTATCCCCCAAACTTATTTCACTTAAAGTGTTATGAAACATAGCTGGATTAATTTCAATTAATAGAACAGCTGTCCTACTATTAGAATTAAATACATTTATCGGTCTACCAAAAATTAAAGATTGTCTTGAAACATCCTCATTTTGGATAACAGACCAAGATACCTTTCTTTCCTCTTTTATATAATTAATAAATTGAGTAAATGATTCGGTGTCTTGAGAAAACTTATTCTGACTGCTATGAAAGCTATCTTCTTGCGTAATGATGGAGACACCAACTAAATTGCTATTCGTATTAATTTGGTAATTTAAATAATCTTGTATTTGTCTTCTTGCGGCAAAGTCATCATAACTGTCTCCACCAGATCCATATTCTCGTAAAGCAGAAGATAGTTCTGGATTCGTAATAATAGAAAAGCTCACATTTAGTAGTTCATCTACTTGCAATTCGAAATTTCTCGCTACTTGAGTTAAGAGCTCTTGCGTTACGTCTCCAACTTTATCACTAATAATAGTTGAAGATGTTCGATAGGAAAAGACACCTATTACCAGTACAGGAATAACAGAAAAAAGTAAAAATAATATAAATAATTTGCGACCAATTTTTGTTCCTTGAAATGATGATAAGATATTTTTTAAATTTACTTTTCTCTTCGTATCACTTTGTTTTTTTCTAATGTTTCCTTTTACTTTTTCAATAAAGTATAATATTTTCTTTTTCAATTTTAATACCTCTCTGTTGTAGGGATTTTTTGTACACCTATTAGCTATTTGCTAAAAAAACACTAACACCTATTTCTTTTAACTCATTGATAACTGTTTGGTCAATACCTTTATTTGTAATTACATTATCAATACATTCAAATGAGCTAATTTTCTTTAAAGCTTGTACACCAAATTTACTTGCATCAGCCATTAAATACACTTTGTCAGAAAGGTTGATTACTTTTTGTTTTATTTTTGCTTGTAATTCGATTGAATCACTAATACCTCTTTTCAAATGAACGCCTTTACAAGAAATGAATGCTTTATCTACGAAATAGGCATCTAGAGACATCTCCGCTAAAGGACCAATAAATGATAGAGAACGTTGACTAAGGGTTCCTCCAATAGAAATCACCTCAATTTTATCCTTCTCTACAAGCTCCAACGCTACCTTTAACGAATTTGTTAATACTGTTAACGGAATATTAGGAATGATGGATGCTGTGTACCATGCTGTTGTACTAGCATCTAAAAAAATACGATCGTTTGGTGATATATGATTAATTGTCTCTAAAGCTATTTTCTTCTTTTCTTCCACATTCATTATTTCACGAGTTGAATAAGAAAGTTCCGGTTGTTTTTCACCTGTTGACACTGCTCCTCCGTGACTACGAATAAGCTTTTCTTCCCCTTCAAGTTTCGCTAGATCTCTTCGAATTGTTTCTTCCGTAACTGAAAAAATTTGGCTTAGCTCTGAAACCCGAATGCTCCCCCTTTCATTCACAATTTCAACAATTTTTTTATATCGTTCTTCAGCTAACATGATCAAAACCTTCCTTCTTTTTTATCATACATTTTATTGATTTTATTTGAATCCGACTTTCTACTATACTTTTGCAAACATATAAATTTTCACATAATTTTCATAATTAATATTTCGTTTCTTATATATAGCATGTTTTTAGTTTCTACAATCGCTGTAGATCGCTCCCTCTGCCATTGGATTGGCATGCTTGCTTACCCACAACTATATAATTTTTCAAAAAACATCCATGTATATAAGAAAAGGAAGGGTGTCTCATATTTTTACTTTTGAGACACCCTCTCATTATTTAATAGATACTATATTTTTTATTTATTATCTTGTAAACGCTGCTGGAACTCCACCATCAACAGTGATCATACAACCTGTTGTTTTATCCGATTTAGAAGATGCAAGGAATGCAATTGATTCTGCAATATCCTTTGGTAAGATATTTACTAGTAGTGTCGTTCTCTTACGATAGTGTTCCTCTAATTGGTCTGGCTCAATTCCATAAGCTGCAGCTCTTTCTTCTCTCCAGCTTGAACCCCATATTGCTGACCCTTGTAATACTGCATCTGGTAGAACTGTGTTTACACGGATTCCGTATTGTCCACCTTCTGCTGCAATACATCTAGCTAAATGAGCCTCCAATGCTTTTACCGAGCTATATGCAGAAGCGTTTTTCCCTGCATATACAGAGTTTTTCGAACCTACAAATACCATACTTCCTCCAGTACCTTGTTCCTTCATTTGCTTAAACGCTTCTCTAGCAACTAAGAAGTAACCAGTACCTAGTACGTTCATATTTAAGTTCCACTCTTTTAATGTTGTCTCTTCAAGTGGACTTGATGTTGCAAGACCTGCATTATTTACAATTGTATCCACACCACCATAAGTTAGAGCCGCTTGTTTGAATGCAGCAATAATATCATCTTCACTAGTTACGTCCATTTTTACTGCAATCGCACGACCTTCACCAAATTCTTCATTTAGTTCTTGTGCCACTTTTTGTGCACCTTCAAGGTTCAAGTCTGTAACAACTACGTGTGCACCGTCAGATACGAATGTACGGCAAGTTTCACTACCAATTCCACCTGCACCACCAGTTACTAGAGCTACCTTTCGTGAAAACTCCGCTTCAGCTGGTGCTAAAGATAATTTATAAAGCTCTAATGGCCAGTATTCAATTTCATATGACTCATTTTCATTAAGAGATACAAAATCTCCTAGAGCAGTAGAACCTTTCATTACTTGAACTGCACGATTGTAAAGAGCGCCACTTACATTTGCCATCGTTAAGTTTTTACCAGTGTTCACCATACCAAGTCCAGGAATTAAAATAACTCGTGGCGCTGGTTCAAACATTACATCGCCTTCATTTTTGTTTCTTTCGAAATACGCTTTATATTCTTCTTTATAAACTTCTACACCATCTTTAATACTTTGAATTAGAGATTTAACATCTTTTGTAGAAGGATCCCACTCAATGTATAATGGAACTCTTTTCGTATGAACTAAGTGGTCAGGACAAGCTGCACCAACTTGAGATAATTCCTTTGCGTCTTTACTGTTTACAAACTGTAAAACTTCATCGTTATCATCATATGTTAAAATCATTGATTTTTCTGCAAAAACTTGTCCACGAATAACTGGCATAACTTCAGCTAACACTTCTTTACGCTCTTCTTCTGACAATGATGTATATTTTTGACCACCAAATGTGGAATCGCCTTTTGCTTTTGAATTTATAAACTCTTCTGCTTCATTAATAACAGAGATTGTTTTATTATAGCTTTCTTCTGCAGTATCACCCCATACTACAAGACCATGCTTCTCCATTAAAACTAAATCTGCATTAGGGTTATTTTTAACACCTTCTGCAATCATTTTTGATAATGTAAACCCTGGACGTATGTATGGTACCCATACAAAACGGTTTCCGAAGATTTCTTCCGCAAGCTGTTTTCCATTATCCGCACAGCACAAGCTAATAATTGCGTCTGGATGTGTATGGTCAACATGTTTAAATGGTAAGAAAGCGTGCAATAGTGTTTCGATTGATGCTCGTGGATGTTTACTATCAATCATACAATGTGATAAATAGGCAACCATCTCTTCATCAGGCATTTCGTCTCTTTCTATCAAAGGACGAATATCTTCCATGTTTAAACCTGTGAAGTTTTTTGCACCCATTGTAGCAAGGTCAGATCCACTTCCCTTTACCCACATTACTTCTATGTCTCTCCCACGGAAGTCTTTTTCGATTGTTTTCATTGACGTATTACCGCCACCCCAGTTACAAACAGCACGATCAGATCCGATTAAGTTTGAACGATAAACAAGTTCACTAAGACCTGATTCTAGCTTTCCTGCTTCAGATGCATTCCATAAGTTTTTTACCATGGTATTTCCCCCAGTTAAATTTTGTTTTGTTTTTGATTAGTTCCGTATGTATAGGGTAACATATTTTTGTTTGTGTTTGAATACATTTTTGTTTATTTTTTATTTTTTTTGAAATCGCTTTTATAAAACATATTATTGGCTATATATATTTAGTAAATCGTTGATAAAGTCTACCCTGAAAATACATGGGTTCATGGTAGTCAAACTAATCTAGTATTACAAATTTTGTTGGTTAATATTCCATTCGCTCCAGTCCACTCCTTTCCTGTGGGGAGTTGCCGAGCCTCCTCACGACTCCGTCGCTGCGGTGTCTCGCCCCTACTCTGCTTCCCACTGGAGTTCGTGGACCTGCGCTCATTGCATATACAGTTATTGTTACTAATATATCTAATAAAGTATTTGATCCACCATGATGCAAATTTTCACTTGCATGGAGGTCTACTGAAAATACATGGGTTCATGGTAGTCAAACTAATCTAGTATTACAAATTTTGTTGGTTAATATTCCATTCGCTCCAGTCCACTCCTTTCCTGTGGGGAGTTGCCGAGCCCCCTCCGCGACTACGTCGCTGCGGTGTCTTGCCTCTGCTCTGCTTCCCACTGGAGTTCGTGGACATGTGCTCATTGCATATACAGTTATTGTTACTAATATATCTAATAAAGTATTTTGATCCATCATGGTGCAAATTTTTACTTGCATGGAGGTCTACTGAAAATACGTATTATCGAGAGCAATGTAAAAACGGTACCTTACTTTAAAGTAAGATACCGTCTTTTATATTTTTATTTATCCTAAGATTGCAAGCAATAATGTAATGGTAATGATACTGAGTAATGTTGATATTAGTGTAATGCTAGAAACTAATCTTGGCTTCGAATTAAATTCTATAGCATACATGACAATCGTCGCTGCGGATGGAGTTGCCGCTAATACGATAACTACTTTTGTTAATAATGGATCTAAAGGTAGAAGTAAAGTTATGCCCCATGCAATAATTGGTGAGATAATAAGACGGACAAACACACCGTATGATACTTTTCCCCATTCAAAATTTCCCCACTTTATCTTTGCTAATTGCATCCCTAAAATAATCATGACAGTTGGAATTGTAGCTTCTGCAATAATATCAATTGTCATAAACAGATTACCAGGTAAAGAAAGGTCAAAGACTCGAATAAAAACTGCCACTAATAAAGCGTAGGTTGCTGGCATTTTAAATACCATTTTCAAGGATGTACGTATACCTGCTCGGCCCTTTGCTGCATAGTAAACACCAAAGAAGTTCATGATCATTGCCTGTAAAACCATAAAGATAATTGCGTAAACAAAGCCCGCTTCTCCATAAGCAAACAAGATAATAGGTGCTCCATAATTACCAGAATTCATAAAAGCCGTTGATAAAATTAATCCACTCTCTAAGTCTGTAGGGTATTTCCTTATTTTACTATATATTTTATTGATAATAATAAGTGCAAATAAAAGCATACAACAGAAAATAATCATGTATAAATATTGAACATTAATTTCTGCAGTATAAAAAGTACGAAAAACAAGAGTTGGTGTCATGATATATATCGCTGCTGTTGATATCGGCTTAATATCGATCTTTTTCCACAGTTGTACTAGGTACCCTGTAAAGAACACCAGCAGAACTGGTAATACTACGTTTAAAAAAATTGCCATTTCGACACCACCAAAGATTTATTCATAAGGAAAAGCGCAAGGCGCCCTCTTATCACGGAAACTTTCTAGGAAAAATCAAAAGGACTACTCATCGAGAAAGTCCTTCCGTGTGTAGTATTCTACTATAATACTACTTTGTTACTTATTAATCTACTTTCCCTTTATAGTGAATACACACTCCTGAAACTTTTCCTTACACTTTCATCCTTTGTGAAGGGAAACATTTTTAAAGTACAAAAAATTAATCTACTAACGTAACTTGTGAAATCTTTAAGTTAGCATACGCTGCTTTCATTGGTGCCATTTGTCTGAACCCTATTTTTCCGCCACTATAAATAGGACCATATGTTTCACCATCATCTTCCCATTCTAAAACAGGGAGCTCATTAATTGAAAATTGAACAATTCCTTCATATTTGATTAGCTTCAAAAAATAAGGTGGTCTTGCATCTTCTACTGGAGGTAAAGGGTCGGCACCATGTGCAACTAAGTGAAAACCTTTACTTTTCCTTAAATTACACGTTCTAAATGCTCTCTCATCTTCCCATTTATGACGAAAATATGATAAATGTAACGTATCAATAGATCCAGAATGGTATTGAGGATATTTCCCTTCCCGCTTTGGAAGAGATGAATCAAATAAATCTAGATCATTCTCTCCCTTTGCAGCAAAAAATATCATACATAATCCTGGTTCTTCAATGGGATAGAACTCCCATTCTATCATAATCTTATCAGGAAAATCTTTAGGGGCCCAATATACCCAATGGGCGTTATCACCATGTATTTCTGGATCTAACTCGTTTTGTAAATGTAGTTTGTCTTCTTTAAATGAAATTTTTGCTTTTCCTTCCAAGATCCAATCTTTTACATGTTTATCGTTTGATAGAGGGTTATTATATAATAGTTTTTCTACCTCAAATTTTCTATATCTCATGATTTTCTCCTTTCATTTCCGTTTATAGAGTTTACCCTGAAAATAGGTAATATCAATTGGTGGTTAACTTATCTAGTATTCCTAATATTGTTGGTTTCTATTCCATTCGCTACTGCCCACTCCCTTTCCTGTGGGGAGCTGCGGTGGCTAACCGTTGCTCTGCTTCTCACAGGAGTTCGCGGACCTACGTTAATTCCATATATAGGGAAGATTATCAAGATGACCCATATCGTGTTTTCATTCTGCCTCTTCGTGCATATTCTTCCCTGTATGTATCTTCACTCGGGTAGAGTATTAATAAAATTACATTTCAGAAACCTTACTTAAGGTTAAGGGAAACTGGTCCTAATAATCCCGACTTTAGTGATACTTCATCCATTTCATTTGCTTTGTTATTGATTACTTTCATATGAAGAGTATTCTCTCCTATTTTAAGTAAATTTTCTTGTAGTTGAAACTCATACGGGGCCCACATTTTTACTCCAATATTTACTCCGTTTATGGTAACATCTGCAATTTCATAAACATCGCCTAGGTCTAATATTGGGGTGTATTGTAATTCCTCTTTGTTTAGAGTAAACGAAGTCTCATACGTGACAGAACCTGAAAAATGTTCCATGCCTTTCCACTCTGTCCATGATTGCAAACTTTTTTTCCCAATCGGTGCATGAGAGATTTTCCAATCTTCATTTATTTCCATTCTTTTAACATCAGACAATAGAGTCTCATTTCCTAGAAGTTCTGGATTTTCGTTCATCTCTATACTATAAATAATTGATTCTCTTCGATTCAACTTCATTGGAACTGCAATACTATCACCAAATTTTTGCACTCCAACTTCGTTAATAGTGCCCTTCCATGCATCCCATTTCTCTACCATGCCTACTTCTGAAATAGAGAGATTTCCTTCATAATTCTCTTCCCCTTCATTCACCACTACATAAAAAGTTTTATCTGATTTCACTACTTTACTTATCCTTATATCTTTATTACTTGGGGAAAGAACAACCTGGCGTTCTCGTTGCCGATCTAGAACAGAGATGATTTCAGATTCAGCGGAAATTAACAAAGATCCTTTTATCTTATTTACCCCAGTATTTTCCAAAGTTATTACAAGGCCGCCTTCATCAATAAATCGCTCTAATGCCGTAATAACCTCCGTTTCCAAATGCTTTGTATCTTCAACAAGGATTGTTGTATATTGTTGTTCTGATATCACTAGTTTCCCTTGATTCGTTTTCGTTTCCGTTAAAAACAATGATTCTTCCAGATAATTAAACTCTATTTGATTTTCAAATAATGGCTTTACAATTTTCCAAGGCAAATGATCCTCTTCACACAATACAGCGATCTCTGTCGTATTTACACTATCTGTCATGATCCAGCTCATCCGTTTAATATACTGTGCAAACTGTTTATAGTATGGCCACCAGCTATTGTTTCTGCCTACATCAGGTGGTCTTTCATGGCTTCTACTTTTTCCTTCTATAGAATAATAGAATGCATGAGGCGATATTAGGTTTACCCCTCGAATCAATAACCAATCGAAATACCATTTCATGTCGCCAGCACTTAAATTCCAACTATTATCAATTCCACAAACTCCTAAAACTTCATTTAAGTTTCTTCTTCTACCTCTATGTCTTGCTGCATCCGAAGAACATTTTCCTGCAGTAGAATGATGCCCTTCAATCCCTAAGTTTTTCTCAGGAGCAACCCATCTCCATACAACATCCTGTCCTGGTATCTGAAAATACTCTAGCAATCCGATATCATCACTTGCTGCAGGATGTCCGGTTAGGGAAATTCCATGAGTACTACACCAATCGCTTATTGGTTTATAGTAAGCTTCTGTTAGCCTTTGATTTATTGTTTTGCGGTACAATTTCCTTACTTCTTCTCCATGAGCACCTGCATCAAACCATAATGCTGGTAAATTCACTTCTTCATTGCCTGCACTAGTATAATAAGCTAGAAAGTCTCTAGTCCAAGGCTTTAAGTTTGGTAATGAATTTCTTCCCAGCATATCAGGCTCATCCGTAAACATCGCAATAACAGTAGAACCAAAGAAATCCTTTAGAACAGAGTAATATTTATCATGAGTTAATCGGATATAAGTGTTTACCGCCTCCGGATTCAACAAATCAGAGGAAGCAGGTGCATTTTCCTCTCCATCATCTTCTCCATAGTGAATTCCACGAATCGTTCCTTTTGAGTACGTTTCAACAAACAATAAAATGGACCAATTTGAACTGTTTGGTGGAGTAAATGCTACCTTGCCATTGTTTTCTTGCAGTAAAACGGTATTACTCGGTTTAATCGAAGTATCTGTTATTTTTTCCACTGCTTGAATGGATACAATTTCCTCATCGTCTAAAAGTTCAATTTTGACTTGATTTTCACCTACTTTACAAGGGTGTTCTACCATTTTCAATCCACGGCTTGCAAACTTTGGATTCTCTCTTACTACTTGACCATTAGCCGATCCAGAGGGGTACATTCCCTCGTCATATAAAATCACCGTCATACCTAGCTTCTTCGCTTCACTAACTGCCACATGCACAAGCTCCATGAATATATCTGATAAATACTCTATCTCTTTCGGGATCCCCAGTCGAGGGTGAAGTACAAAGCCCATAACACCTTTATCATAAAAATCGTGTATTTGCTTTACTATTTCTTTCTCTGTTAAGTGTCCATTCCAAAACCAAAAAGGAATGGGTGTAAATTCTTCTGATGGGTTTATAAATTCCCCTTTTAACTTCTCCAACTCATTCACCAACCTTTTGTCTCTTTAGCAAAGTAGGAAGCATAACTTAGCTTCCTACTTTGTTTTCCGTATGTTTTACTTTTAACCATTTTTTAAATTTCGCCGTTTCTATTCCTGCTAGTAATACAATTCCTGTTCCATGTGTATCATTCAATATCCATGTTAGATCGTTTTTATAGTAATCTCCTGTGAAAGAATATCCAGAACCTTGACAAACTCCGTAAACATTACCGAGTTTATCTATCGCTATCTTAGCCATCCCTTCCCATCCACGAAGAACTGATTGAATATATCTTTCCTTATCTTCTAACCATCCAAAACGCAGACCACGGGAATAAGCATAAATAAACATGGATGTACAAGATGTCTCTTCATAAGATTCTGAATCTGTTAATACTTGGTGCCACATACCATTTTTTCCTTGAAGTTGTAAGAAGCCTTCTGATAGTTCACGGAAAAATGTTAATAGTTCAGGCCGTCTTTCATGATTTTCCGGGAGTACCTCGAGTAACTCTGATAATGAGAAGATTACCCACCCATTCCCACGCCCCCATGGCACATTTGTGGCTGTATTAAATTTAAAATCATATACATGAGACATGATTTTTAGCTCAGGAATATACATAAGCTCTTTATATCGAAGAAATTGATTTACAGCATCATCTAAATACGAAATATCACCTGTGTTTCTATAATAACGACATAAAAACGGGGTGCTCATATAAAGATCATCACACCAAATCGTATCCTTCATAAAACCCACACTACCAAATCTTCGATAAAGTGTTCCATCTTCCAATCTATCTTGTATATTTGTAATGTGATTAGCAATATCATCTGCAATGATAGAATGGTCTTTTATTGTCTCTGTTTCGGCAGAAAGTAACATAGTAGCACCAAAGGAACCACAATCATCTAAACTATCAATAGCGGAAAGTTGATTATTTACACCTGCAGCACCATACTGTTCCTTATCCCATAGTGAGTACTGATATAAGGAAGTACTAGTTTCAATATGATTCTTTGTATAATTTACAATATCTTCTCTATTTAACTCTTTACCTGTTTGAATTAATCCATAAAGTGTAACCCCTAATGGATAATCCCATTTACCAAATAAATTATTTTCTAGATATGGTCGTAATGCTGTATTTGGTTGTTCGAGGCGATAATATGTTTTCCCCTCTATACCATCTTTCAATGCTTCTATTTCTTTAACCTTTGAAAAATCAATTTTATCATCAATATGAAATGGACCTACATATAACCAAGGACTATCGCTTCCTTTTATTGGATGAGGAACCTCCAATGTAACTGTTTCATCATTTGAATCTAGTTGGAATCCCCACTCGGATCCTTCACAAACGGATTTCACCATAATATCGTATTTGCCATATGATAACTCCAGCTTTACTTCAACATTTCCACTTAAATCTGTAGAAAACACTTCTTGGTCATCAATGAATACAGCCATTCCTCCATTAGCAATTCCCTTTAAGACTACTTCTTTATGTGAAACGTTAGTAACATTCAACTTCGCCCACGCTAGTGCATATGATTTTTCATAATAACCATAGATTTTTGATATTTGTGTGGCGGGAGTATTATCTGTCCATTTCGTTTCTGGTAGCCAGTTTGTCGTATCCCCTTGCTCCAATGTTTCCATAGGAATTTTTTCCAAAGGATGATCAAGAGGCTCCGTAAAAATCCATCCTTCTTGACCATCTCGTTCTATGGTTGGTGATAAGAAGTGCATGGGATGTCTTTTGAATGAACCTGTGCCAAATTCCCCACCTATACCAGAGGTTGTTTTTACAAAACGTAAGACAAAATGATTCCATCCTTTTTTTAGCGTTAAGCGAAAGCCTACTTTTTTACTAGGGTCTAATTCTTCTACTATTGTAGATTTATATGCTAAATCACCATTCACATATAGGTGAACTGGCCCGTAGCAGTTCACTGCAAACATACATTGCGCTTCCTTATCTTGCCACATTTTCCCCCAGGCATAGACATATTGCCCATCCTTACATTCTGGGAACTTTTCACCAAAATTGAAATGATATCGATAATCTTTTAATCTAGTTAATCCGTCTTTATTAAATACACGATAGACAACCGGATGCGGTGGGTTACATCCAATATAACGATTTGAAATAATAGACAAAACTTCTTCCACATTATCTTGTAATTTAGAATAAATACTATCATTTATATGAAAATAACTTTCCATCATATCACTCCACATCACAAAGAGGAGAAAAGCATAGTTAATTTAACTCTAAGTGCTCATTTTTTCTCCACTAGTAGTTTTCTTGTATAATCCATTCATTCTAAGCTTTGTTGTTCTCATTGAAGTCCTTTAAATATTCTGTCAACGGAAGCTGTAATTCCTTCAGGCCCTCCACAACTAGACTTGCAACTTGTTTAGCTCCATTATCATTAAAATGAGTATCATCACTTATGCCATCCGGGTAATTCTCACTTTCATTTGGCTTAAGCCAAACAAACAAGTCTTTTGATTTATCCTTTCCTAAAGATTCAAACAATTTTTTTGTTTTTTCACGTAAATCGATAATTGGAATCTCTAATAAAACGGCTAATTGTTCCATGGCTTTTGGATATTCTCCATGAGTATCTGCTAACTTATTCTCTTCTGAAAAATGTCGTCGCTCTACTGGTGTAAATAGAATTGGATTTGCTCCCTTATCCAGTGCTTTAAGGATATATTGGGATAAAGAAGATTGGTATGACGTATAAGGATCAGTACCTCTATCATCCGTTTTTTCGTCATTGTGACCGAATTGTATAAACAGGTAATCACCTTTATCTAGATTCGCTTCAATCTTATCTAATACTCCCTCTTCAATAAAACTTTTCGAACTTCTACCACATAATGCCTCATTTTGAATTTCAACTTTATCCAAAAAGTATGGTTTGAGCATTTGGCCCCATCCAGACATCGGGAATTGGTTTTTCTGATATGTAGCCACGGTGGAGTCACCTGCTAAAAAGATAGTTGTTTTCTTTTTTTTCATTTTCAATCTGGTTCTACCTCCATTCCGATTGTAATCGCTTTTATATTTTTTAATATAAAGAAAAAAACCATTTACAACAACCCTACTTTTTTGATGAGAGCTTTTTTGGCATATCTCAAAGTTCTCTATTTTTGCAAAATTAGCTTTATAAAAGTCTACGTTGAAAATAACTTATCAAGAGTACTTAAACTATCTAATATTAAGAATTATGTTGGATATTATTCCATTCGCTATGTTGTCTCGCGCCACTCTGCTTCCCACTGAAGTTCGTGACCTTGCAATCCATATAAAGTTGATGTTACTAAAGTAACTAAGGACGTATTTTCACCTGTATGATGTCAGTTATCTCTTGCATGGGAGTTTATCATAAAATTATGAATACAAATAGGAAGAGAGGATTAATAAAAATGAACTTTTTAATAACCCCCTCAGTAGATTTTATTTAATTTTTCATAGGAAACTTGATTAACATTATTTGCAATATGAGCTAAAATCCGTTCCCTTTCTGCGTATGAAGAAACAACGACTTTATTCATTTTTGACTATCCGCAGGAGAGTCTCAGATTTTAACTCATAACGGTAAAATTTCAATCAAGCCCATTTTGTAACTTCGCCGTATCTTACTATTTAACTTTCTTCTATTATCCTTTTACAGAACCGAGTAACATACCCTTAGCAAAATGTTTTTGTAAGAAAGGATATACACACATAATCGGAAGTGTCGCAACTACGATTACTGCTAGTTTTAGTGATTGATCTGGTTGTTCAACTAGTGCATCTACATCACCAAATCTAACATCTGCCATTGTCATTATATTTTGTAATAATAACATAACAGGATATTTCGCATTATCCGCTATATATAATAAAGCGTTAAAGTAGTCGCCCCAATACTGGACCGCATAGAAAAGAGTAAAGGTTGCAATAATTGGCTTAGATAATGGCAGTGCGATACTCCAGAAAATTTTGATATCTGATGCCCCATCAATTTTTGCAGATTCTTCCAATTCATGCGGTAAATTACGAAAGAAGGAAATAACAATAATTAACCACATAGGGTTCATAGCAATAGGTAATATAAGTGCCCAAAGAGAATTCAATAAGCCTAAATCTCTTACAAGTAAATAAGTAGGAATCATACCACCTGAGAATATAATTGTAAAAATAACAAGATATAAAACTATGTTTTTTCCTAATAGTCTAGATTTTGATAATGCATAACCCATCATTAATGTTAAAGATAAACTCACAATTGTACCGAGAATTGTTACCCAAACGGATACACCAATACTCCTAATAAAGGTTGGCGTTGAAAAGATATATTCATAGGCACCAGTAGAGAATGTCTCTGGAAAAATAAAGAACGCTCTTCTTGCTAATTCAGATTCGGTAGCGAAAGATCCAGCTATAACATACATAAATGGTACAACCATAGCAAGAGCAATGACAGCTAAAATAATATGATTGAACACATCAAATACTCGCCCCATTGGGGTGTTATGTGATTTCATGATCATGTCCTCCCATTAAAATAATGTTTCTTGATTTAACTTCTTCGCAATATATCTAGAAGTTAGAATTAATACGATACCAACGACACCTTTGAATAAACCAACAGCAGTACTATGACTAAATGCACCTTGTGTAATACCAGAGAAGTAGATATATACATCAAATACATCTGCTACAGATCTATTAAGAGAGTTTGTCATTAAATAGATTTGTTGAAACCCTTGGTCAAGGAAGTTACCCATATTTAGGATTAGTAAAATAACAATAACATGTCTGATTGCTGGCAATGTTACGTGCCACATTCTGCGGAATCTTCCCGCTCCATCAACAATTGCTGCTTCATATTGTTCTTTACTAACATTGGAAAGTGCTGCTAAGAAAATAATTGTACCAAATCCAGCGTTCTTCCAAATTTGCTGTCCAACGATCATCGTACGGAACCATTCAGGATCTCCCAAAAAGAAGATAGTGCTTCCTGTAATGTTCTCTACAATAACATTTACGATCCCACCACTAGTTGTAAAAAATACATAAGTTAAACTTGCTACGATAACCCAAGACAAAAAATTTGGCATATATACTAACGTTTGAATCGTTCTCTTATAAGGGCTAAATCTAATTTCATTTAACATTAATGCTAAAATAATTGGTGCTGGGAAAACAAAAATCAATTCATAGGCTGCTAGAATCAATGTATTTTCTAGTATTCGATAAAAATCGGGATTTTGGAATAATCGCTCAAAGTGAGTGAATCCAACCCAATCACTAGCCCAAAAACCTAAAAATGGAGAATAGTTCTTAAATGCAATCAAAGCTCCCCACATTGGTACATATCTAAAAATAATAAACCAAGCTAAGCCTGGTAACAATAAGAAATAAAGCCACTTATCTCTTAATATCATTTGCCATTTGGATATTTTTCTAACTTCATCTTGATGTAATGGACCACTTTGGCTTGTTTCAACGTTTGGCATATTTGTTTTCTCCTTTCTTTATTGAAAAGCAGGGGGGTTTTCACCCCCTGCTTCTTTGGCTATTACTACATCATATTATTGTGCAGCTTGAGCAATTTCATAAGCTTCATTTATTTCAGCAATATACTCTTCTCCACCAGAGCGTAACCATAATGCAATTGCTTCATCTAGTCCATCCTCATCAATTTGACCAACGATAAACATGATTCTTGCATCATCAATGATGTTATCTAATTGCTGTCCTCTTTCAGTATAAGTAGGTGAAATTAATGGCTCAGCCGGATTTCCAACAACGATTTCCATATTAGCTTCCATTACTTCAGCTTGTCTTTGTTGAAGTAAAGTTTGTGGAGCCTTTATGAATCTCTCCTCAGGAATTGCCATTTGGAATTGGTTTAAGTCACGAACTTCACGATCAAATAAGTTTCCACCATCTGCTTGTGCAATGATATCAAGTACTCCATCGTTTACTACATGGTGAACTCCCTCTACACCGTTATAAGAAAGATTTTGTGGAATTTCATCATTTAGATCATTTAAGAATTTTAGTACTCTTCTTAACTCATCTTCTGTTTTTACTGCTGTTTTAGAAATAGCTAATACTCCATGATAACCAGCTGTTGGAAGGTTACGTAAACCATGTGGTCCTTCTACCGCTCCAAACACATCTAAAACAATGTCATCTTCTGTATAATTTTCTGTAATTCTATTTTGTAAACGGTTTGCTTGGTCGGCTACGTCTACTACAACACCAGCTGTTCCACTTACAATTGGATCAAACCATTGTCCAGAATCCATTACTGCAAAATCTTCGTTAACTAAACCTTCATCATAAAGTTTCTTGAAGAAGCGAAGTGCTTCACGGTATTCCTCAAACATGAAATCTGGTGCTAATTTACCATCCTCGTCATGTCCCCACTTGTTAGGAGCTCCCAACCAAACTTGCATTGTGTTCCAAGGACCTTCCCACTCAGATACTACTATTCCGTAAGTATCATCTTGACCCGATTGGTTAGGATCATCATATGTGAAAGCTCTTAACACTTCGTAAAACTCGTCAACAGTTGTAGGGATTTCTAACCCTAAATTGTCTAACCACTCTTTATTAATCGTTGCTGCGTTTCTTCCTAATGGACGAGAACGATATACTCCATAAATACGTCCATCAATAGATGTATTATTTAATACAATTTCATTTGCTTGACTAAGATTCTCATAGTCATCTAAATAATCAGTAATATCCCAGAACGCCCCATCTCGTGCAGCGTTAATAAAACTTGGAGATTTAGAAGCTACCATAATATGAGGTAAATCCCCAGATGCTAATGTTACGTTAAAACGATCATCGTAATTTGAGTTAGCAACTAATTGAAGATCGATATCCATATTTGTATAATCCTCAATTGCTTTTAATGCAGGACTATCTGAATCTAAACCTTCAGGTGAAAAAGAAGGAGCCATAATCGTAACTGACATTCTTTCATCACTTGCTGTGTTACCATCTGAATCTGAATCTGAATTACTACTTGAATCATTTGTGTTGTTACTGTTACTGTTTCCATTTGTGTCATTACTACATCCGATAAGTGCAAAAATAAGAACTAAACCGAAAAACGGAACTAAAAAACGTAAAGATGTTTTTTTCACTTTTCTTATCCCCCTGAATTTAATTTTTTTGAACCTAAGTACTGAGCCATTGTACAAAATGTTAATCAAGATGAAATACTCTTGATCCTCCTTTCACTTAAATGTCTCAGTTTATGTACCGGCTCGTGGTTCTATTTCAATATAAAACGCTTCCATTTTTCCAACAATATTCATTTTTTGTTCATAGGCTAAAATACTTATATATATATACGTAAAACACTGAACTGTAAGCCTTTTCACTAGTACATTTTTGTTTTTTAACACATTTTTGCACTTCTTATTCTTGGTCTTTTAAGTGCTCTCCTATTAAATCCAATGCAACAATTGTATTTAAACACCACTGTGAAACTATATTAGTAGTTATTGTTGGAATTTCATCTAACGTTCTCCAGTTAATAATTTTTTGCTCTACAAACGGATAAGGAATATGAACATTTTCTTCATCTAATAAAATAGACCATACTTTTTCAGCTAGTTCTTCATCATTATTTCTTGAGGCTGCATAAGCAACCATACCAGTAGCAAACATTGGCCAACTAAATAATTGGTCCGTAATCTTTCCAAATGTTCTCTCTTTTTTTTCTTCATCATTTAATAAATAAAATTCACCGAACTCAGCTAACATATCTTTCCACTCTTCATCATCAATAAGTTCCGCTAACTCCATCCATACCTGAGGAGCACCAAAGGATATTATCATGTGATACCCACCAACACTGCCGTCTCCCATATGATGTAACTTAGAAGTTGCAGGATCATAGCCGTACGTTGGTCCAGAGAGTAGTCTGTATGGTGTACTTTTTAAATTGTCTATCCCTACTTCAATTTTCTTTTTGTAAGTAAGATTTTGCGTTCGCTCCCATTCACATAACCAATTTGATACAAAAGCAGACCAATCTGGGCCCACTCTAGTATGTGTTGGATATTCATCTGGAGGATAAAACTCTCTCATTGGGTCTAAGTTTTTGGTAGTCCAATCAGCATCGCGAACTTCTTCTAATATATCTCTAATTCTTTCATCTGCAGTTAGGAAATAATAGTATTTATGGAGACCTGCCATACTAATCCTTGCTTCTTTACAGCCACAGCCCCAATGACTAACATTGTGTCTCGAACCAAGACCAGCATATTCACCTAAATGATAGCAATCAACTTCACTTGTATGTCTAGTCATTGCTTCTGCCATTTGAAAAATATCGTGTCTACCGGAACGTAAGAAGGCATACCATAGCCAGATATTAGGAACCAATTCAGTATTTTGCCATGCAAATCCTCCCATATCATACCGCCATTGATGTCGAACTGGATCATACGTATGCATAACATCACCGTAGTTCCAATACCCGTACCATCGACGTTGTTCTATTTCTCGTTGGTAGAATGAAATTGCATGATCAAGTTGCTGCTCTAGCTTAGCTTTTTCTGAATTATTTCTATCTGGTAAACTCCATACTCCGAGAGATTTCGTTTCATAATAATACTCTGGTTCACAGATTAACAATGGAGGTGAAGTAACAGCATTATTAAAATCTAGAAGTTCGTTATGAGTAGGTACACTAGAAAAGACTTTCACATACATTTCTGTTGTATTGGCAATTCCCACAGGAGTTGCTCGAATTTCATCGAAGCCTTCGTAAGCACTGAGTACATGTGTATTTGTATCATAGTGTCGCAGATCCATCGTTTCCCCATCTGGTGACCAAAACCAGGCTGTCATGGTTGTTTCATCTTTTCCTAATCCAGAAATCTCTAAAGATGACGGATGCTTTTGCCAAAAATCCTTTACACCGATGGAAAGACCTCCAGTCTTATCACCAACATACATGAGGCCTTTAGCTCTGTTTCCATGTGTTGCATCAACCCATGAACAATCTTTCTGTGTTCTTTTGGAAATTTTGTAATGATCAGATGAATCATGAATGATTTTGAAGTCATGCCATGTAGCACCATCTTGAACGTGCTCGATCAGTTGTGCATGCTTCTCATTATCTAACTGGACTGCTTCACCGGCAATTTGCTTTTCAAATAAGCCACTCCCATCAGCAAATCTTCTTGTGGTTAGTAATTGTGCTGATTCTGAAAATATTCCTTCATCACCAGAAAAACGAACATTTCGGTTCCACATCTCTCCTGCTAGTGATTGAGAAAATGACATACCTAATCCTTTAATAAAATCTTTTTTGGGATCCCCATCATAAATAAAGGTATGAACTAGCTTGATTGTGTCTAGACCAGAATAGAAATACATTCTTAAAACAAAAGGAAAGCATTCTCTACTATTCTTCTTTTCTAATAGTACACCTTCCAATTTTACAACAGAACGGATTGGACCTTCTTGTTCAATTTCTACTGTCTTTATCTTACTGTTTAATTCGCTATGTAAATAGGTAGTTGAACCTTCCATCTCACTTTTAGTCTCTAAAACACCTACAAGTTTTCCTCTTGCAGTAGCTTTTCTTGAACTACATGATATTTCTTCAATTAAATACATTCCTTGTTTATTTATTTTACATGTCAATCCACCTGTATTTATTAAGATGCAATTCTCCTTTTCCTCGATGATAATCTTACCTTTCACATATTTCACATCATCATCACTATAAATATGAAAAGAACTATCCGTATTATTTTGAAAAACAGAAGCGTGCCCGGTCCACTTAATACTTCCATCAGGCCAAAATGCCATCGGCCATGTCTGTAAACACTGCTCTTTAGCTCCAGTATCTGAAAGATGAATAGATTGTTCACTCCATAAATGTCCTTTTTTCCAAGGTACTCCCCACGTTACTCCCCATGGTTGTGTTGGTTTTTCATTAAGCCAATTTAGAATCATGGAACTCATCCTTTCCTGAAAGATATATTTACTATATACACCTTACAGTTATAACAATTTTCTATCAATAATACATTCTTGCTCTTCTATTATATTTAGTCAAAGTTGAATAACATTTACTGCTTCCTCTATCATTTTTTATGTAAAAAAGCATGCTAAAATTCTGGTTAACAGTGACCAGAAGCTAGCATGCTTTGTCCTATTTAGACATTTTTGTAAATGTAAGAAATTTTATAACTATACTTCCTGACTCGTTAACTCTTCTTGCTTTTGTTCTGTCATTTTAAATGTATAATAAGTAGTCCACATAATCACTAGTGCAAATAAACTAACCCCAAATAATATGATAAACACTGGGAAAGTAAAAAACAATTGAGAGACTACAACACAAGCAATTATCGTGAACAAGGTACGAATGGGTTTGAATATTGCCATAAGCAAAGAATTTTTTATATGACGATATAAACTAGTTTCATAATGGACAATTAATGGAAAGATGTAAATGAGCATAATCCCTGAAATAATCATAATAGCAATCATTAAGTAACGAACAGCAACAAATAGCCACGCTGTTTCTACTTGGAAAAATTGAATATTAACATACAACATATATGCAACAAAAAGGATGATCAACCCCAATCCGTTCGTTCTAAAAAATTCCTGACGATAAGTTCCCCAAAACGTCTTAATTACTGACGGGTCTTTCCCCATGATTTTTTCTCTCAGAACAGAAAAAACTGCGGTTGTACTTGGTGCCCAACCAAAGATAACTCCTCCTAGAATTGTAAAACAAATCCATAATAGATTCAGATAAACTAATAATATGAAGTATTCACCAAATTTATAAAAACCACCCATAAAACCATCTAACGAACCATGATTCATAATCTAAACCTCCCTCTATTAATTTTACATATCTCTTTTTTGCAGTGTACTATCTACTACACGCTTTTTTCTATATTGACTTGGAGGGATACCCATATGTTTTTTAAATATACGATTAAAATAACTATGTCGATACCCTACTTGTTCAGCGATATCATTAATCTTCATATCTGTATTTAGTAGGAGATCCTTCGCTTTATCTAACCGAATATCAGTTAAGTATTCTATGAAGTTCACACCTATTACCTTTTTGAAAGATTTGCTTAAAGTATATGGATTCGTTGCTACTTCATCTGCACAGCTTTCTAGTGAAATATCTTCCATATAACGATTTTGTATTACTGTACATACTTGTTCCACTAGTTGTTTCATTTCAATATTTACTTTACCTTCAATAGATGTAATATAAGGAGAGATTACCTCTTCTGTCAACCAGCTTACCATTTGTTCTGGTTCACCTATATGAGCTACTTCCTCAAACATATTTCTGCCATTAAAAATTTCATATGGATGAATTCCTGAATGTAATATTTCATGTTGTATACTTCCAAATAATTGAGTAATTGCTGGACGTATATTAATCTCTTTTATACCCTTTTCCGTAAGCTCTTGAATAAATACTCTAATTAGGTTTTCTGATTCATTAATCTGGCCCATTCGAATAGCTTGTAAAATCTCTTTTTCAATTTCGAAAGGATAATGTATTTGATTATATTTATTGGTTGGTTCGATCATTTGAAGATCTATAATTTGATTTTCATCTTCAAAATTACGATATCGCTTCCCTTGTCTTACCTCTTCAAACAAATATGGGATGCGTTTTATTTTGTCAGCGGGCTTACTGATGGTAACTGTAACTTGCATTTGTAGCACACGATTTAGTACATCCATTACTTCTTCAGAAAATTCATGAAGTTCATCTCTCATTTCATTCTTAGTCGGATAAACAATGAGTAAAAGTGCTGACAAATCGTAAAAATTTATAACACTACACTGTTTAAACCGGGCTTCTGAAGCTTCTTCCGTTATATTGGAAAGGGCAAATGCCACCAAGCTTTCATCTTGCTTTAATAGTAAGCCTTTTGATTCATTTATACCTGATAAATGAATATCAACTACAACAAAAGAATGGTCTTTCATTTCCCAACCATAAGATTGCATCCTATCATGGAGTTCTTTTTCAGAATAAGGATATAAATATCCTTGAATCAGCTGTAATAGAAAACTATTTTTTAATTGAGGTAATTGAGTAGTTAATCTTTTTTGCAAAGAATCACTTTCCTTAGATAATTCAGCAAACTGTTTCTCTATTAAACTAAATTCATCTTCATTCGTTGCACCATTCCATTTTTCAGTATCAAGTACCTTGACCAATTTTGCAACTGGGCTATATATTTGTTTAGAAGCAAACCAAGATAAAATTAAAGCTAATACTAAGCCAGTTAAACTTATAACTATTATCGTTGTTGAAATAAATACAATGGATGAAGTAATTGCAGACATTGGTGCTGCTGAAACATATGTCCAATCAGAGTCAATCCTTCTCATTGTTCCATATGATACAGAATAACTTTCCTCTCCAAAATTAAAAACAAAAGAGCCTTGTGAGTCTGCCTGTTCTAATATTCTATCTCGTAGTTTACGTATAAAAGTAGCTTCACCAGTACTATTTTCAGAAACTAATATACGGCTATCACCATTTAATAAAAACGTCGCTCCTTGATTATAGGGGGTTAATGTTTTAATTAGTTCAGCTACCCTTGCTCTATCTAAAGTAACAATAATTGATCCAAATGGATCATTGCTATTCCCTGGAATACTGTGTGTTAAAACAAGAGGGGTAGGATCGTCACTTGATTCACTTATAGTATGATAAAGTCGATTCCAGCTAATATTTTTGTGGTTTTTTAAAATAGAGTGGTAGAAATCATACTCATCTTCGGGTAAAACACTATATCTAGGTCGAAATATCACCGGTTCCTCTGAATCGACAAAGAGTTCCACATTTTCAATAAGGGGATGACTTCCCTCTAACACCATAAGTGTACGTATTATGTCCCGTGTCTCTTGAAATTCCCGTATATAATTAAGATCAATAAGAGATGTGTTAAATCTAGGTTCAAATGCCCAATGTGAAAGGGAAATCTCTAAGTAATCCAATTGATCATTAATATTTTCGGCACGTTGTAATATTTGGCTCTCGTGTAATTCCTTTATTGAATCCTCTACTTTACTAACTCCAAACCAATAAATGCCTATACCAGTAATTAAACCAGGAATGAAAGCTATTAATAATATAAGAACAAAATTTTTGCGAAAATAATGGCTTCTCCACCCAAATTTATTTTTTGTTTTTTTCTCGTTTTGAAGCAAATAAATTCCCCCGCTTCATTATCAAAATGAAGTAATTTTTATTGTTGTAAGCCTTTACTTTATATTACACTACTATATCTAAATTGTAAAAGGTTGTCGAAACAAGGGGCAATAGATGTTTTAGTAGAAGTTGATACCATTTCATTTTTTTAATGTAATATTTTTCATATTTTTTTATTTTCTATAAATCTCTATTATTTCCTGGGAAAGTATAGAGACCGAGTAGTCGCTGGTGCTGGACTTCTTTCCATGACACAACTAGCTATCCACAGGTAGAAAAATATAGTTTAACCAAAAATAAAACCATGGCTTGGTTGCCATGGATTTTATTAATATATACGAAAAATCATTAATTTTCAAGGCTTTTTTGATATAGTTCGCTTAATATCCTGAATATATCCATTCCATCCACTTCGTTTCAAAAATTCGACTATTTCATCTAGACCAGCTGCAACGATTTGTCCTACAATTGTCCATTGGGTCTATACTTCGCTCTTCACTTTTTGTTTTACTTGATACACTTGTTCCATACTCTCACTGGAAGTACTAAAACTCTTCCAATTACAACATAAAGGAACTCATGTATGTTCAATTAGACTTCTACAACCAAAGAAACCTCTGTTTCTATTAACGGTTGTTTTGGCTCGAATCTAAACCGAATGAACTCTTTAGACACCCATGCTAAAGGACCAGTGGAACTTTTAAAAAAGTTCAAAACAATAAATATAAAAAGTAGCATAAAAAAAGTACTTAGTTGAAAATAAATAATACTTATACATAACGATATTATCATTACACCAATTAATACTTTTTTGGTAGATTGTAGTTTATCACTCATATATCCAAAAAAAGGTTGGCCAAATACTGCTACTACAGCTCCTAAAGCTAGAATTACGCCTATTTGCTCTGTACTTAAACCTTGATATCGTAAATACAGGGGCATTAAAGCCCCTGTTGCAGCATACGAAGAAAAGAGTACGAAAAAAAATAATGATATCTTAAGCATGAAGTTGCTCTCCCATCATCTCTATCATTTTACTCCAGGTAACTCTTCAAAAGGTGGAACATTTACTATATACACATCTCCATATCCGTTTCTATCACTAGTGAATAGAACTTTTGATCCATCTGGACTAAATCGTGGATGAACATGGACTTTTTGAGAATGGAAACTCCCTCTATGTTTACATAAAATTCGTGGACCTTCCATTCTCTCATTGTTTTTCTTCCATAAAAAGATACAATCTTGGTAGTTTTCACCGTGATACGCACTAGCTTGTTGCCCATCACCTACAATCATAGTTGAGTCATTCGAATGTATATGCATGTTTTGATAAGGAAAATCATACTCATGTCGATCTGAATTATCATATTTTACATAACCTATGAATTTACCATCCTTACGGTCAAGCGATTCTGTATATCCGTGGTATCCAATATGTATTCCATCTGCATGCCAATACTCATGACCAGCAAATTGATTTGGAAAGCCGTCTCGAATTCTCCATACCTTCTTGCTAATTAAATCCATTGCCCAAATCCGATGATCTACCTTATCCCATGGTCCTTCATGGCAGAAAGTTAGTAAATGTGATTGTGTTGGGGATGTGTTCACATGTCCTATCCATCTATTTTCTTCATGAACGACTACTAAATCACTTGTTTCTAAAGATAGAACACATATTTGACAATGTGGTCTTGCTGCTTCTGTTTCTTCAAAGCCAACATATCCACTAGAGAGGTTGCTATTTATGCGATGTGATAAATCTTCTCCTAACGCAAAACATAGATTCTTACCATCTGCAGTCGCACTTAGATTACTAAAGCGATACCCTTTTGGAGCTGAATAGAGCTTTCTCTCTTCGTAGGAATGAAGGTTTATTGCCATAATACTATTATCTAATGTAAAGTATGCTTCATTTCTCTGAGGATTAATATATGTTCCTTGAATACCAACAATTTGCTCTTTAGAGTAATTAGTAAGTTGAGTTAACTCTCCTGTCTTCATATCAACACTATATAAGTTGGTAGCATTTCCTCTGTCGGAACCAATTAATAGTTTAGTATTCTTTTCATACCATCCATCATTCGTAAAATAAGTATGGAAACTATGTGCATGATAATCAGTTAGTTTTGTAATATTAGCTCCACTAAATGAATCTGTGTACGTTGACATTTCACTTGGCCAAAAATGTCCCTTTTCCATCAACAATTCCTCCCTATATGAAAGCGTTATACATAACAATACATAGCTATTTCCTTTCCAACAATAATACTTTTTTGCATATTAAAAAATTCGTCTATCTTATAGTAGTTAATGAATTCAATCAATTTAATCAGAATTTCAACAAATAAACCACAAGAAATCGTGTTTTTTAACATAGATTTCTTGCGGTCTTTTTTCTTACTTATTTATTTGAAGGCTTTTATTATATATTTCAGTAGGTGTATAACCTGTGTATTTCTTAAACGTCGTTGTAAAGTAAGCAGGGTTCATAAATCCTACTTTTTCAGACACCTCATAAATTAAGTGATTGCCTTCCTGAAGCATTTTTTTCGCTTTTTCCATCCGTACTCTTGTAATATAATTTTTAAATGACTCTCCTGCAACTTCCTTAAATATTCGACCTAAATAATTTCTTGATATAAATAGCTTATCTGCTATATCTTGGAGAGTTATATTATCACTTATATTATTTTGTACATAATCGATTAGTTGTTCAACAAGTTGACGATGCTTCAAATTTTCATCCCACTGCTGGTGATGACAGAATTCTTTAATATGGCCTTTCAAGAAGTCAGCTAGTTCCTCCCAAGAATGAATCAATGATAACTCTTTATACAAATCGAACTTTTCTGGCACAATATCATGTATCCGAATTCCAATATCATATAAAGAGTAAGTGATGATTGTCCACATCTCAATTCCGAGTTTCACACCTGGAGCAGGGTTATACTCCTGTCCATACAATACGGAAAAAAAGCTATCAATAACGTTACAACCCACTTTTTCATCTGCATAGCGAACTGCTTCAGAAAGCTTTTGGCTCGTCTCAATAGATCCTGTTGATAACGTTTTCGATATACCAATTAGTTCATAACCCATGTTTTCTCCATTTGCTAGTTGCATTGCTTCTTTCATTGAACTAGACATTTCTGACCAATGTTCCTTAATCTGTCCAACGCTTACAAAAGCTTTTACCCCTAGATAAGTTTGTAAACACGATTCTATTGAGTTACATAATGCTTTCAACTGGTTATGGATATCCGGATGACTATTTTCTTTATAGTGAATGCAAAGAACACCTTGGTAACTATGCAGTTCAATATAGTTATAATCGTGAAAAACAGTGCTAGTAGTCTCTTTTATCACATTACTTGTTGAGAATCTAAATAAATACCAATCTGATTGGTATAAAGTAGAGTTTTCCAATGACTTATCATAAGAAATGGAAAGGACTACATGCTTCTTTAATTCCCATTTTTCAATTATCCCTTTTGATGCATTTGGTAAACTTGAGAGGCTAGCAGTACCAGTAACTAAAGATTTAATCCACTCTTTTTCAACGAGTGGTTCATATAACTTTACTTTATCTCTAAGTTCCTTATATTTTAGTTTTTCAATAATATCTTCCTCTAACTGATCAATCATTTTTTTTAGTGTAGTTCTAATTGTATCTAACGAAGCAGGCTTGGATAAATAATCATCTACTCGTAAGCGCATTGCACGTCGAGCATACTCGAAGTCGGAGTAACCAGATAGAATTATAACTTTCCCTTCAAATCCATCTCTTTTCAATTCTTCTATCATTTCTAATCCATTTTTTACAGGCATATAAATATCAGTTAGAACAATGTCAGGTTTTTTTTCTTTGATTAATTGAATGCCGTCTTCTCCATTAAGCGCTTCACCGACCCATTCACAATTTAAATCATCCCAAGGAATTGCATTCTTCATACCTCTTAAAACTTTATCATCGTCATCTATAATTACAACTTGCCACAAATCCATTCCCCCCCCTTTAAATAAGCGCATACATTTATATCATTACTGTCTTCTTTATAATTATATTTTCCATTCTACCATAGATTGTTACGGTTTTTACATAAAACAAAAACCCTACCAATACTAAAATACATTGATAGAGTTAAAGGAGATTAGTTATTTTTTTATTCTTTTATTTCTATATAATACATGAGAGAAAAATGCTAAAGCAAGTCCTTGTCCCCATCCTTCAATTCTTTTCTTTGAGGTTTTTCTATATCCATCAGCTGTGTTCATTACGGCCGTTCCAGTTGAAACGTCCAATACTGTTCCTTGATCATCCACTTTTTTAACTAAGCCATCAAAAGCTTTTTGTGCTGCCTTATAAGATCTAGGAGTATTTGCTCCCCTTAAGACTAAAGCCGCTGCAATACCTGCAGAACCAGATGTTTCTTCATACGTACTTGGATCTGTTAGAATTGTATGCCAAAGACCGTTATCTGATTGCAATTGTATAAGTGCACTTAATTGATCTCTTAATGATCCATTAATCTCCATAAACGATGGCTCCTGAACATCAATTTTCCCTAATACTGCAGCCATTGTATATGCAGCCCAAGCATTTCCTCTCGCCCAAAAAATACTAGACATATTATTTCCTTTTAAGTTATCCCATCCATGATAGTAGAGATTGGTTGTGCTGTCTTGTAAATACTTTTCATGACCATGAAACTGTCTTAAACCATCTTGGGTATAAACATCATTATCCAATTCATCTCCCATTCGAATAAGGAAGTATCCAGCCATAAACAGTGTATCAATCCACGCTTGCTCTGGAAAAACAGTAACACCACCACCAACTGTATGTTGTAAAACTCCCTCTGCAAACCTTGGAGCATCATGAATAAGGTATTCTGCCTTTTCTTTAGCCAAATCTAAATATTGTTCTTCCCCAGTTTCCTGATATAGAGTCAATAAGGTATGCCCCATCGATACTATATTTACGGACATTGGTGGTAATCCATACTCTATGTATTCATCTATCCACTCTTTTAATAAAGTTAAATATCTTTCATTCCCCGTTACTCGGTACGCTGCCCCTACTCCATAAAAGGCAACGCCAGCAGGCCAATCCCATGAATGGTTCATCTCAAACGTTCTTTCGACAATTTTATCAATTAGTTGAACAAGTTCCTCTTCATTAAAGTCTAATGGTTTCATTCCAATCTCTCCCTATTGTTAAATTTGATATTCTCTATATTGTTTCTATCTCTAACTTTAGGAATTCGAATAGTTACAGAGGTTCCTCCCTCTATCCTATTTTTAACATTTATAGTTGCTTGTTTTCCAAAATATACATCGAGTCTTTCCACAACATTATTAATACCATAACCACCTGTTTCCTTATTTGGACCATTTTTTTCAATAGTTTTAAATCCAATACCATTATCATCAATTGTTATGATAATATGTTCCTCTTGTTCCCTAACCTTTAGCTCCACTTTTCCTTGTCTTCGCCCTTGGAAACCATGAATAATAGAATTTTCAACAAAAGGTTGGAAAGTCAGTTTAGGAATATAATAATGGAGTAGTTCTTTTGGAATGTCTATTTCATAATCCAAAAGTTCTCCCTTTTGTATTTTTTGAATTTGTAAATAATAATGTAGATATTTCATCTCATCATCTAGCGAGATAATACTCTCACCTTTTGACAGTCCTATTCGTAGCATTTTTCCTAGAAGTTCAAGCATGTGACTCATATCTTCATATCCGTGTTCAATAGCACTCCAATTTAATTGATCTAACGTATTATATAGGAAGTGAGGATTAATATTTGCCTGTAATGCTTTAATTTCTGCCTCTCTTTGCCGTTTGTTTTGCTCAATTAATGAGTTATGAAGTGTTTCACTTCTTGATATAAGTTCTTTGTATCCTTGAAATAGTTGACCAAATTCATTTTTATATCCGGTCGGTAGTGCGTCCGAACTTTCATTTAATCGATAATTCTTCATCGTACGCACAAGATGTAATATTGGATCAGTAAATCGCTTCGTCAAGAAAAAAGTAACAAATAATGCGAAAACGATAGAGATGACCCCTATTACAACTAATGAACCTGCCATTAATCTACTGCCTTCTATAATCTCCTCATATGGAGTTGTTTCCATTATAATCCAGTTGTTAGCAGGAATAGTAGCTGCTACAATGAGATCTCCATCATCTTCCATGAAAGTATAGGGAGTATTTTCGATAGAAGAAGGTAATCTATCAACATAATAGTCATCACCAATTTCCCGTGAACCTGTTGTTGCAAGAATTGTTCCATCAGTATCAAGAATCACCAAATTTGTAGAGTCACTATACTGTCTTAACCATCCTTGTAGAATAATAGGATCTAAATTAAGTAAAAGAATTGCTTGTAGATTACCTCTCGACGTATTCATTAAACGAGCATAACTAATTACTGATTGTTCACCGGAAATCGTATCGACTTCTCTTTTACCTATCCAATCATAAAGTACACTATTGAGATCCAAAAACCACTCTTCCTCCATTCCTGTAGAGAGATTTTCATAACGAACAGGATATTGGAAACTATCAACAGGTGGATTTTTCATATAAACCTCAACGGAATGTAAAGCAGGAATACTATAGACTAAGTTAGAAAGTTCATTTGTCAATGATAACTGTTGAGTATAGAAAACATTCCCTCTTGCTACATTCCTTAAATTTTGCTGTCTTGATAACACAATAGAGATATCTTGAATATATTTCATTCGATTATCCATATCTGTGCTAAGTAACCTGAGATTGCTTTTCTGATACTCTGTCGTTGTTTTTATCAGCTCATTAGCAGAAAAATGATAACTTACTAATGTAATCACTATTAGGACAACGATTAAAAAGAAGGAAAAGGCCCCAAAAAAGATATGTTTTATACTGTATTTCTTAAAAACATTCATTTTAGAGCCTCCAATTTTTGATAATCTAATAACAATGTATTACTGTGTTTGTTGTGTGTTTAGCAAGCTATCTGTCCCTATTCTATTATTATCTTTTTCTTCTATTGAATTAAAAATCTTAAGTGATATTTGCATCATTAAATAGGCAGGAGCACTCACTGTATAAAATAGAAGTAGTCCAGGGAACATATTTGTTAAGAACAACATTAAGCCTAATATTAAAATGATATATAAACCATAATGTAAATTTGCTAATCCTATCATTAAAGAGTAACGAATGTAGTTTTGAAAGGTAGTATTATAGTGGGTGTACACTGGAAAAATAAAAATGGCAACAATTCCAAATAATATGGAAATCATAAAAAATATCGTTCCTAATAATATCATCATACTTTGATCAAGATATAATAATGAACTGATACTATAAAATATGGATATACAACCTAATAAAAGGAGGATACCAATTATGTTAGACTGGAAAAAGCTTTTCTTATAATGATAGAAGAATTCTTTGAAATCCGAGAACTCTTTATCCGTTGTTAAACGCTTTCTGATCACAGAAAATAATGCAACTGTAGCTGGAGCCCAACCGAAGATTCCTAATCCAATAATTGTAAAAAGAAACCATAGTACATTATAAATTGCTAGCTTCATTAACCATGTACACGTTCCATTAATCCATCCAGAAAAACCATCCATCTAGACACCTCCTGTAATTATTGTGAAGATCATAATTTATTATATCATAATTTCCATTGATGCTTTTTGCTAATACTATGATCTCTTTACGACTAGTCATGTCAAATATTCGTTTCGTTATTTTAGAGAAATAACGCTAAATAAAGAGATTACTAGAAAAGGATGGACTCCTGAAAGATTAGGTAGCCCATCCTAAAATAATTTGCATCTTACTTTAAACCTGTCGTAGCGATACCTTGAACCAGATACTTTTGGAAGAAAGCAAATAGAATAAATTGTGGAACAAGTGATAAGGAAGACATTGCTAATAATGGTCCCCATTTCGTTCCACCATCTGCATCCATAAAGTTTCTTAAACCAATCGTAACGGTGTGTAAGTCAGGGCTATTTAAATAGATAAGTGGTGCCAAGAAATCGTCCCAAGTCCACATAAATGAAAATAGCGCAACAGTAACTAATGCAGGTTTTAATAGTGGCAATATTATTCTCCAAAATATCCCGAATGTTGAACAACCATCCACAATTGCAGCTTCATCTAATTCACGTGGAATTCCACGGATAAACTGAATTAATAAGAATACGAAAAATGGTGCTCCACCTAAAAATGCTGGTACGATTAATGGATAAAATGTATTTACCCATCCAATATTATGAAACAAAATATACTGAGGAATCATTGTAACTTGTGCTGGTAACATAACGGTTGCCATTAAGCAGGCAAACAAGGCTGTCTTAAACTTAAAGTTAAGCCTAGCAAATCCATAAGCAACAATACTTGCGGAACAAATTGTTCCAATCACTACAAATGTTGTAACAAAAGCTGAGTTTCGGAAAAACACGTCAAATCCAGTCCTACCGAATCCTTGCCAACCAATAGGATAGTTCTCCCACATAAACATACTAGGAATCAAGGATAATGCATTATTGAAAATTTCTGTAGCTGGTTTAACTGAGCTGACGAACATCCATAAAATTGGATAGACCATAAGGAAACCGAATGCAGTTACAAAAATATAATAGATTACATCTCTTAGAAGACGTTGATTTTTTTTATTATCCATTTTTTAACGCCCTCCTTCAGATTCATAGTAAACCCAAAATTTAGAAGTTAAAAATAACAATAGTGTAATTATTGCTACAACAAAGAGAAGAATCCAAGCCATTGCAGATGCATAACCCATGCGTAAATACTCAAATGCAACCTCGTATAGATACAATGCATAGAATAAAGTCGAATCCATTGGGCCACCACCTGTTACTAAATATGCCTGTGTAAACGTCATAAATCCACCAATTGTTTGCATTACTAGGTTAAAGAAAATAACTGGAGTAAGTAATGGAATTGTTATTTTCATAAACTTTGTGATTTGAGATGCACCGTCTACTGATGCAGCTTCATATAATTCTTGTGGTATTTGCCTTAACCCAGCTAAAAAGATGATCATCGGAGATCCAAATTGCCATACAACTAACAGGATTAAGATAGACAATGCTGTATCAGGATTTCCAATCCAGTTTGTACCTGAAAAACCCAGTGCTTGAACAAACTCATTTACGGCACCATTACGCCCAAACAATATTCTCCAAACTACCGCAATTGCTACACTTCCTCCAATTATAGATGGAATGTAATAAACAGTTGTAAATAAAGAAGTTCCCTTTCGTCCGGTGTTAAATAGCATCGCTAAAAAAAGCGCAAATATAAGCTTCAACGGTGTAGAAACAAAGACAAATATGAATGTTACCGTTAACGCCTGACGAAAACGTCCATCATTTGTTAAGACACTAACATAGTTATCTATACCAATCCAAGTGGGACTAGAAAGCAAGTTATAGTTCGTAAAAGATAAATAAAATGAAGCGATTATTGGACCAATTACCAATGCTAAAAATCCAATTAACCAAGGCGAAATGATAGCATAGCCAGTTAAACTCTCTTTTATTGCTCTTTGCTTTGACTTTTTATCAAGTTCAGCCTGAATTGGTGAAGTGTACTCTAAGTCTTCTAACTTCGCCATGAAAGATTTCCTCCTATTTCATAACAGGCCATTTAAATTAAATGGCCTGTTACGTAATTAGATTAATTCAAAACTGCTACTGCTTCTTGCATAAATTGCTGTGCTGCTTCTTCAGGTGAAATTCTTCCATAGCTAAGCATTTCCGTAACTCGTACAAATGCAGATCGTACTTCTGTTTCCCCTGGAGGTGAAAGTGGGTCTGCTTCACGAGAATACTCAGCAACAAGCTCTAGGTAGTCAAAAGTTTCTTGAACTGGTCCGTCTACCATTGAACCTAAATGCGCACGTACTGCTGATGATACAGGTACACCACGGTCAGCCATTAAAATTTCATTCGCTTCTAAGCTATTTGTAAAGAAGTCAATGAACAATGCTGATGCTTCTTGTTTTTCTGAATGAGTAGAAATCGAGAATGACATACTTGGACGAATCCAGTTACCATTTTCCCCACCTTCCAAAGTAGGAAGAATATTTAAACCTAACTCATAATCACTTCCAGCTGCATGACCAATAACTTGGTTACTAGCTGCCATTTGAGCAAATGCAGAACCTTCTTGAAGCATGGAATTTCCACCATCAATATATTCCGCACGAATTTCATGTGATGCTGCTGCTTCATCAGCAAACATTTTTTCTACCCATGTAAAGTAGTCAACTAGAGTTTGTTCTTCAAATCCTAAACCGTTACCTTCTGCGTTATAGAAAGATTCTCCCGCTTGTCGTGCATACGTATAGAACATCTCATATTCAGATCCAGCAAAATCAAAACCGAAGAAATCTCCATCCGTTTTTGCTGCTTTCACTTCTAGCATCATATCGTACAGATCGTCGTACGTGTATCCTGGTGAAAAGTCTAGACCAAATTCTTCGACATAATCACGGTTGTAAGAAATTCCTAGTGCATTCGCTCCTAATGAAATAGCAATTACTTCATCTCCGAATACGTTTATATCTTGATAAACATCATCTACATCATCTAAGTTGATTAATCCTTCTTCAATTAAAGAAGTTAAATCTAATAATAAGTTATTTGCATAATACTCGTTTAATCTTGAGTTATCCATATTAATTACATCTGGTAAGTTACTTCCTGCAGCTTGTGTAGTTAATCTTTCCCAATAACCATCCCAACCTGTGTATTCAGGTTCTACTGTAATATGAGGGTATTTTGCTTCGAATAAGTCAATAACTTCGATTGTTCTATCATGACGTTCTTGACCACCCCACCAAGCAACACGGATCGTAACATCCTCAGGAGTATCATCTGTTCCTGAATTGTCGTTGTTGTCATTGTTAGTGTTAGTGTTGTTGTCATTATTGTTCGATGGACTTGAAGCATCATTTGAGTTGTTCGAACAACCCACTAAAACTAGAATAAAAGCTAACATTGCAAACATTAACCATTTACTAATTTTGATTTTCATTTTTATTTCCCCCTTCGTTTTTTGAAAGTGCTTACAAATGAATTATACAATTAACAATACAAGCACTTGTAGATAAAAAATGTTAAAAAGCTTTTGAAAAGTAACACACTTTCAATCTATTTTCTATTTACATACTTTAAAGTGAGTTTAAGTACCCTTTTTTTACTATTAAATATCTTACAGAACTACAATTTGATATGCTCTTGATCATCTTAGAATCACTTCAAAAGAAAAGAGAAGATACCTTTTTAAGTACCTTCTAATAAACTATGATTCTGATAAAAAAGTCATAGTGGTGTACATAGTAAGATTTATTCTCTCACTCAATTAATATAGTATACCTTCTTCTTGAAACTTTTCTTTTAATAATTTTGCCAATACATCATCAGACTTCACTTCTCGATGTGTATTTTCTAAATAAATGTATTTCTCCGTTTCTGGCATAATATATTGCTTATACCACTGGAAGAAATCCGGACTATCCCCGTGCATTCGAATAAACCTTCGTAACGTATCTACATTGTCCACCGTACTTTGAATATTTGTTAAGTAATCCATTCGATAGAAATTTTTCCATTTTCCATGCTCAGTACGCTTTTGTGCATCCACACCTTTTTGGTACTCCCATAATGATTGGGATGCATAAACAAATGCTAGTGGGAAATTTCCTTTTTCAAATTCATTGTAGGCTTTACAAAGATCCACGAAACCTTTGGAACCTGATTCATGAAGTTCTATTGGAAAAACAAGTTGATCGTAAAAACGTGTTTTTTCTTCTCCCACTAGTTCCTCCATCAATTCTAGACATTGAGATTTTAGCTCTGACCATTGTTCTATACCAAGTTCGCATTTCTCTTTAAAATATCGAATCTGTTCTTCAAAATTCACATAACCTGTTGCCCACGTTAATGGTAGTATCGTCTCATCTGTTTTTCCAGTTATCCACTTCCCAATAATTCGGCGTGCTGGATGATGATAGAACTGTTCTCCTGCTCTTTCATCTTCGTTATCTCCGTAAGGAATAGAGGCTTCAAAGTACTTATTATATAATTCTGCTACTTTCTCGTGACGGGAGGAAAACATCCGCTGAACAAATTGATCTAGATGAATCTTATTATTGATATTTCCTTCATTCCAAAGTTGAGATAAAATATCAAGAGTATATACATGTTGGCGAATGTTTCCACTATTTACAAGGACATAGTCATCCGTTCCTGCATTCAAAGCCTTTGTTACTTCTTTCCCTATAAAGTCTGCTGAAAAAGGACTCATTGTTAAATGATTGGAAGCCTGTAAATCGTGAAATGTAACATGATAATATATCCCATGCTCCCCTACATCCTGTTCTGCAGGTAATGATGGTATTCGAGGATTCTCTAATCCTTGCCTTCTTGACACCATTTTTCCATACCCATTGTCTGCCCATACTTTAATAACATTTGGTGGCAAATCAATGAAACCACCGGTATATAGTTCTGAGATCTCTCCGTATAATGCAATACTACATACGGGATCTTCTATATATTCTTGGAGTAAATGATACTGTCTCCAAATCACCTTACTAATCATTTCTCCTCTTTTTTCAGAAGTATCGTAAGAAGGATCTAACTCCCAGAAAGGCTGATCTCCTTGCCCACGGAATGATAATACCCAAACAATTTTGTCATCCTTCTGCTTTTCTATCGCTTCCATCCACAACTGTTCAAACAACTCTTTATTATTTTCATAGCTTGCCTTTTTCCCTGGATAAGCACGTAAAAACATCTCGGCCCCTAAAGGTTCCGCATGATGATGCGTGACCCAAAGACCCATTTCTGATGCTAGTTTGTGGTGAATCCCATCTCTTGGAAGATCCGTTCCTGGTATAACCATATTTCCTCCACAACGTAAAAGCGTTTCAAAGACAGGCTTCCATACCTCTTCTGTCGGTGGGTATTCGTCTTTCCAACCTAGTAGACAAACCTCGTCATTCACAAACCAACCACGAAAACGTACCGCTTTCTTCGGTGAAACAAAATTCTCCGTTGGAATGGAGATACGTTCTTTTCTTTCCACTGGTTTATCCACCCAAAACCAAAAAGGATCAATATGTAAATATTCTTTGCTAATGTGTAATAATCCAAAAATAATCCCTAAATCATCTGCTCCTGAAAGCACTAAAATTACTTGTTCATTATCCTCTTGGAAAGTAATAGAAAATGACTCTGGTTCACCGTTTAGCTCATCTGCATACTGAATAACGAATGTGGCTTTTTTATGTGCACCATCCACAATTGGTTCTTTTCCAAATACATTTTTCATATCTCGAAGAAACATATGTAGTCCATGCTTTACCGCTTTTGACATATTCGCAGGTGGCTTAATAATACTAGTTTCCTGTAAGTAATACTTTGGTAGCTTCATTTTACACACCCTCATCCTTCCCGACCAACCTTGTTAATTATAATAATGTGAATACGCTGTCATTATATACTACCTATTGAAATGTGTCATTTTATATCAACAGTAGATAACTAGATTATTTGGAAGATATGTAGATAAAAAAGTGCATTACTTTACCATTTCGTTATGATAAAGTAAATGCACTTAATATATGATAATTTAAAGTTTAATTAACTCATCAACCTTCACTGCTTGCCCTGTCCTTAACGACTTATTCCCTGCAATTCCTGTTAAGATAGACATTGCTCCGTCCACATGAGTGGCAGCTCTGTTAAATTCATCGTCAGCAGGTACTCCAAAAATATCTTGAAGAAGTACTGGATCTCCACCTCCGTGACCACCTTTTCCTTCTACTACTTCTACTTCGTAAGGCTTTCCGAACATCGGGAGCACGCGAATTGATTTTTCTTTGATAGCACCCTCATCGGATTTTTCCCCGCCAGAGTTGATATAAGACTGTTCTCGTACATTTACTTCCATTCTACCTTTGCTTCCATTAAAGGAAATAATAAACCCTTCCCAAGGTAAATATGCATTTAGGGAATAGTTTAGAATTGCTTTATTCTTATACTGAACCATTACACCAAGTGTATCCTCAATGCTAATTCCTTCTCCGAACACACTTTGGTCACGTTGATAACCGTCTTCTTTTTCCGCATCTAAATACATTGCTTTTAAATGATCATTCTCTGCTAATTGAATAGCAAATGGATCATCCTTTGCATGTTCACTTCCATGGGCACGTTGGTAAAACTTTGTTACACCACGAGACTCTGCATTTTCTTTCCCGTAAAAACGGAGACCTCCATTTGCATACACTGTTTCTGGTTGTGTTCCAAGCCAGAAATTCACTAAGTCAAAGTGATGGGTGGATTTATGTACAAGTAAACCACCACTATTACGTTTATCTCTATGCCATCTACGGAAATAATCAGCCCCATGTTGAGTATCAAGTGCCCACTCAAAGTTAACAGAGAATACCTCTCCTATTACTCCGTCACGGATTAACTCACGAATCTTCGTGTTATGTGGAGCATAACGATAGTTAAATGTTACACGAACTTCCTTTCCAGTACGATTTACTGTATCAATAATTTCCTGACATTTCTCTTCATCCACTGTCATCGGTTTCTCTGTAATAACGTTACAACCAAGTTCTAAAGCTTTGATAATGTATGTGTGGTGAGTGCGGTCAACCGTTGTCACGATCACATAATCAGGTTTTTCTTTCTCTATCATTTCTTCAAATTGCTCAGCTAAATACGTAGTAATCGGAGAATGCTCATACTTTTCTTCTAGCAATCTATTTGCATAATCCATACGTGTTTGGTTTACATCACAAAATGCTACTAACTCACTAGTTTCTTTAAAATCTCTCGCTAAGGAACCCCAGAAAAACTCCGCTCTTCCACCTGTTCCAATTAATACATATTTCTTTTTCATCATCCATCTCTCCCAGTCTATCTGTTTTTATTCCACATCTAACAACGTTGTTATTTCTCTTCAATTCACTATACATAAATACGCTTTCATTATACTTTATCATTCTATTTATTTCATTACATATTATGAATAATATATGACATACTAAAAACGAATCAATAGTAAGAAGTCTTTTATCGAGGTGACTTTGGACACGTGAGCCCCAAAGTCACGCTATAAAAAAACTTACTCCTCTAACCAAAGAACACTTGTTACACCTCGTGGATAATACTTACTTCCAATAATCTCACCGGAAAGAATTTGGTCACTCCAACTCCAAAAAGAATGTTTTGGATGTGTTAACCATTCCACATGGGTCGCATCTGCCTTTACACCAGTTTTTCCCCACTCCATTCCTATTATCTTTCTAGCGATAAATTGACTTAAATAGATTTTACTCAACCACGAATTATTGCTAGTAGAAGAAATTTTCCAGCCACCATCAGGAAATAAACATACCCCTTCCTTTAAAACTATTTCAAAGTGCTTTTTCAATGCTTGTATATAGTCACCATATCGTCCATTTGCATCTAAAGCTTCTTTACAATTCGTAAAGTAAGGGAAAATAAGACCTTCAATAGCAGGAATGATCTTGGAATCATTTCCTTCTCCTAAAACTGCAGGAATATATCCTTCTTCAGTAACATGTTGAACGATCGTATCAGCACATAATTTTGCTTGTTTACTAGCGATGATCGCTAATTCTTCTCGACCATTTTCAGTAAAGATTTTTTCTAGAGCAACATAGGAAGCCCAGCACTTCCCTGCTAAGTATATATTATTTCTCGCCTGACCTAATGATACATCTAAGCTATCATATGTCGTAATTTCTGTACCACCCATCACTCGAGTAGAATCAAGACTCATGATTCCATTCCTCTTGTCGCTTTCAGGATGGTCTCGATGTATCATACTATCGAGACATTTTTCAAAAACGGTAAGATTCTCCCTTAGCCAATCTTTATCTTCCGTTTGCTCCACATACACACTAGCACATAATAACCAGTTTACTAATTGTTCATGTGTCATATGAGAAAAACAACCGTCAATTCCAAAGCACTCATACGCAGAATAGTGTGGACGAGAGATAGTATTGGCTACCCCCATATCATGCGTGAAGCTAATTCCTCCTGGGTATTCCTCTTCTTCTCCTGGGAAACGGACTTTATCTTCATAACTATAACGCTGTACAAACATATCGAGCTCATTTTTTACCGTCCATGGATTCATCTTTAGTTCAAAGAAAAGCTGGTCAACAGTGAGATCAAATGTATTCATCATTCGATACTCACCTTCATTCACAACCCAAAACGGTTTTCCAGCACTCTCTAGAAATTGCGTATTTCCATAATAACTACGTATAGAGTGATTTATCATAAACTTTTGATCGTCGGATAAATTTGTATACGTTACTAATGCATTTCCTTTTTGTGCTCGTTCTTTCATTGTCTCAAAATGAGTAAGTGTATACTCCGCAACCTCATCAATATTAGAGAAATATTTCGTATAATAATAAGAAGCATCTACACCTGCTGTAACAAATCCTTCGCGAAAGAAGCAAATAGCTACTGGATACGTACGTTTTTCTCCTCCAGGAACATCCATCATCAGAGCTCCAAATGGGCCTAATCCGAAGTTCCAGTTTTCTTTGAAAGGTGTCGTTAATATTTTTTCAATTCGAAAGTTCATGGCAGAAGTAACTTCAGGATGGTTGGTAGCAATAGCCGTTATTCTCCCTTGCCCAACACCTTTCACACTCTCATTTCTATCATCCAATCGGCGCATGGAACTGTAAAGATCATTGCCTTGATAACCAAAGAATGCTCGACGACTTCTCTTTCCTTTTGTATTATCAATCGTAATTTCCGCAAGAATGGAAGGCACAATAGTTAACTTCATTTCTTCTTCTGTTGCCGTTTTAGGATCAGGCACAGATTCTACTTGAGAGTAGATCGTAAATGTTAAATCACCAGCACTCCACGAATCCGTACATAATTGAAACTCTCGTTTTACTTCTTCCTTGGAGAATGGAAAAATAATTTGTTTCTCTCCTGATTTTTTCTTTTCTACATCATAGCGCTTACTTTCGTCCACTGCCGATTTATAAAACGGTAATGCTTCATATATCCCTTCTTGATTAATAGACTCTAATCCGATATATACATTTTGTTCTGGCGGTCGCCCTAATTCAAGATCAAACCCACCACTATTGTTTGGATAACCAAAAGTAAAACTAGAAAAGGCACCAATAGGAGAGTGATGTGCATTAAAAAACATATTCTTAGGCATAAATATCCCTACTTTCTATATTATAAAAGCGGATGCAGCCCTTCCCATTTCACACTCCAACTATCATATTTTGGAAAACCAGGGAGATCTCCGCTATTAGCTCCTTGCCATCCACAAGCCATCATGGAAACAGCAGTTAATAATCCTCCATTGCCAGGTAAATATGCAGTTAAGCCTTCCCGTTGATAATTATGTCCATTAGGTAAATACGTATTTTTCGTGGCATCCATTAATAAGAAGTCTACTGCCATTTCCCTGTCACCTAGTCTAGCCGCAGTCATCGCACACATTGGAAAATCCCAACCCCACGCTGTGTCCCATTGCCAATCTGACATAACTTTACGTAACGTTTGTTTCATTATCTCTTTATCTATTAATGTTCCTGGCAAAATACCAAATGCTCCTACCATGGAAGGATGATCATGATTATATTTTGTAAAAGTTTCTGGACAGTTTTCATGAGCCAAATATACTCCATCCTTGTGTGGTGGATCTGCCAAACCTTCCGCAACCTCTTTCCATTTTGAAGGGGAATCTACACCAAGACGCTCTGCCCATCTTATAGCAAGTTCTAATCCATGTTTCCAATACTCCAGTTCAAATGGAGGATTCATACTCTCCTCTGGCTTATGATTTTCCTGAGCTGGGATTAATGGTGGACCGAGCACGTATTCCTCTCGTTCACTAACCCATACTGCATAAGAGGCCATAAAGTCCGCTGACTCAAATACTATCTTTTTCCAGCACTCTAATGTTTCTTTGTTTTTGTTAGATTGATAACATAGTTCAGCCATAGCAATAGGGTGTGGTTGCTGCCAAATAAGAACTGGAGCAATAACAGAAGGACTTTGTTTTCCATCTGGTCCTACTTGTTTTGGCCATCGTGCACCTTCATATCCTTGAGATGCTGCTAACTCTTTTGCTAACGGTAGAATCTTGTTATACCAATGTAAACTCTTCTCTAAAGTAGGTGTGCGCCCCCATAGTGGAAAGTGTGCGGCATGCCACCAATGCATTTCAAGATGAAACTTCCCAAACCAACTGTTGTACATTAATCCAGTTTCTTGAGGTGGAAGAGATCCACCACAGTGAATAGCTGTTAAAAACTGAGAAAGTACAACTCTTCTTTCCAACTCGTGTGCCCGTTCATCTTTACTTCCTGAAAAATCAATGGCGCCACCTGACATCCAAAACTCTTCCCAATACTTTTTATTTAATCTAATGGTTTCTTCAAAGTCACTAGTTTCCGGTGTAGTTTTAGAATATGAAACGGAGAAAATAAATTCCTTTTCATCTTTGGGGGTTAAAACGAACTCATGCTTTTCCGTTTTTTGTACCTCTCCTGCATTCCAATTCCAAGCTACTTCATAGCTATCCTCATCCATTGTACGCTTCAAGTTTAAGGAATTGAGAGATTGTCCTTTTATTTCCGTATTATGACGGTCTTTATTCCCCCAATCCAAATCACCGCACTCGTCCCAATTATTAGAGTACATATCTGGTGCGGAGAACTTTAATGATACTTGTAATCGATTTTCCGAAAGAAGTTCTGAGTTTACTTTTACACCAATTTCATCATTTCTAGGATGAACTACTGTTATAACAGAAACAGATTTCCCCTCCAGATAAAACTCACTTAAAAGGCTCCCTTCCCAAAGATTCAATATTTGTTTAGAATCCTCTATATTAGTTATTTCAGCCTTATCTCCATTTTCCTTTATTAGAGTAAAAGCTAATTGGCCAAGGTGAATACGATGAGGATTTTGACGTAACCAATGATATGCCTCTTCCTTATCTTCTGGATAAAGTGGGTAAGGAACATCACGACCATATGTATCCAGATTTTGTAATGTAATATCCTTTAGCTCATACAAATTTTGTTTTATTGTAGAGTGCCATCCCCATTGCGATTGTGTACCTAAAGGAACCTTGTAACTCTCAGGAAATGTTTGTAAACCGGTAATATCTGCTGTAAAGGCAAATTCGCTGTTTCCAACAGATAAAGGAGAAAGCGGTTCCACTTTTGTGATGACAGGATTATGCCTAGTAACTAACGATTTTCTATCAATCATAATTGATTAACTCCTTATCAATAACACTAGTATTTTAGTAATAATATCCAACAGGCCTATATAATGAATAATTGCACCACTGAGAATGAAAATACCTTATTAAATGCTTTAGTATCATCAACAGTATATGGAATGAGAGCAAGTCCACGAACTCCAGTGGGAAGTAGAGTAGAGGCGAGATCCCGTAGCGACGTAGTCGTGGAGGGGGCTCGGGGGCTCGACAACTCCCCACAGGAAAGGAGTGGACTGGAGCGAATGGAATATTAACCAACAAAGTTTGTCATACTAGATAAGTTTGACTACCATGAACCCAAGTATTTTCAGGGTAGACATTATAAATTTACTATTACTCCACTACCTTTAATTTCCCATCCTTCTCTTCAATATTTATAAAAATAGGACGTTCTAACGGTGTCTGATTAGGAGAATGCAACGTTAACATTAATTCATTTTCAAACGTCTTAAAAATCATTCCATGCCCACCGTCATCATGATAGATTGGCTTTTCATCGTGTACCCACGGACCTGTGATTTTTCCTGTAGTGGACCTTGAAATCCCTTGAGCATAAATATTATCAACAAAGCTTGCCCAAAGCATTAATAATTCCCCGTTGCTGGCTTTATACATAAACGTTCCATCTGTAACGTAATTATTGGGAGATGTTCTTGTCTTATGTTTAAAGGAAGTTGGCCAAGGTACATCGGATGCACTAAATAAAACGATAGGATTCCCAACACTTTCTTTTAAATCATCACTTAATCTCACAGCACAAATTTGACCGTCCTCTACTTGAACCCACTCATGACAAAACACCATCCATGGGGATCCCTCTTCATCTATGTAAAGTGTACCATCTAGGGAAAACCAATCCTCTGGTGTAACTGGGCCATTACTATGTGGAACAAATGGACCCATTAAGCTTTCAGAAACTAGTATGCCTGTTCCCCTACGCTGATTATCCTTTCGAAAAAACGTAGCAAACATATAATATCGCCCTTGATATTCATGAACTTCCGGTGCCCAAAAATTTTCCTCTGAATAAAAATTTCCATCTGGTCGAAAAACAGGAAAAGGTCCCTCCCAGATTTCAAGATCTTCTCCCACATATACATCGAATCCAGTTCCTGGCCCCCATATATTTTTGTCCGTACTTCCAAACATATAATATTTTCCATTTACTTTATCAGGAAAAATAAATGGGTCACGAATCTGGATATTCTCGTTTTTCAGCATAGAAGTTTTCTCCTTTTATAAAAATTTACTTATAATAATCTGACGGACTATATCCAGTAATAGATTTAAATACTTGACTAAAGTACGTCGGATTTTGATAGCCAACCATTTCACTTATTTCATAAACTAAATAATTTTTCTCTCGAAGCTTTTCCTTTGCTTTTTCAATTCTATATTTGTTTAGGTATGTTACAAATGATTCACCTGTAACCTTCTTAAAAAGCTGTGACAAATAGTTTCGATTTACATATAAATTATCTGCAATTTCTGCTAATGTGATTTCTTGATCATAATAGTTATGGACATGTTTTTTTACTTCACGAATAAGACGGTTACTCTTTTTTCCGTTCACTTCTTCATCTTTTTTATCAACCCAACCTTGAAGCAATTCTCCCATCCATACAGTTAACTCTTTTATAGAGTACTTCGCATAAATTTCATTAATATAACTCGACATTTCTTTTGTGTGCACTTCCGATTTATCTAAGTTTGTATGATCTAACATCAGCAATGTGCTTACTATACTAATACATAGATTTTGTACAACAAAAGATGGTAATTTATTATCCTCTTTTAAATATTTCTCTAGTTTAGACCATTGCTCCATCGTTTGTTCATATTCCTTAAAATTAATGGAGTCATTTATTTCTTTTATCAAATCTAATGGATATTGAATAGTTTCTGTTTCTTCATCCATTCGAACTTCGTTATATGTGTAAACATGGTTAATCTCTTGGTACTCCGCTGCCTCTAACGCTTTTTGACTTTCTAAATAAGATTCTGTTAGCTCATGAATTCCATTTTTAATATTGCCTATTCCTATCACTAGGGAAAGTTCCAAATAGAGTAGTATATTCTCCACTAGCTTTTTAGACACATCTTTACTAATATCATACAAGTTGTTATTATCCTTTTTTCCTAGGCAAACTAACAAAAATGTGGAATCAGAATAGTCAACCTTATGAATGTCTATTTGTTTTGCTTTTTCATTTTCCTCAATCGTTTCATGAATAATATTCCCTGCAGCAAATTTATTAAGTTGCCATTCACTCTCTTTTGATTTTGTTAAATAAGGTGCACGAATTAAGGCAAGACTTATCACTACAACATTTGCGTTTCTATCTATATTTAACAACTCTAATTTTTCGGTTAGAAAATCTTCTTCTCTATATTTTGATGCTAAAACTTCACGAAAAAAGGATTCACGTAAATGAGGAATATATTCATTCATTTGCTTATTATACTGTTGTAGCAAATTCTTCTGTTTTTCTTTCACAAGTATTTCTTTTACGATTTCATTTAATACTGTTTGAATCTCAGAGACTATTGCAGGTTTTAACAAGAAATGCTTTACACCATATTTCATTGCTTCCCTGGCATTGTCAAAATCATCATATCCACTGTGAATAATCATATTAATTGTTGGGAATTCAGTATGTATTTTCTTTATAAGCTCTAGACCATTTATTTTAGGCATATAAATATCCGTTATTACTATATCTGGTTGTTTCTTTCTAATTTTCTCTATTGCCTCTTGCCCATCATTTGCCGTATCTTGAATAACCAATCCTAATTGTCCCCATGGTACATGCTCGAGTAGGCCATTTATTACTGTGTGGTCGTCATCAACAATTAATATAGATTTCATTTTATTACTCCTTCCATACACAGATGCTTGATTAACTTGAAGGGTTATATACAAATAATTATCAGTTTGATAAATATCAGCGAAAATAGATGTCTCCAATAACTCTCTGCTATCGAGACGATTTTGAGCTGATCATTCCTCTTTTGTCTCGCATCTTTGTCTTTCGAGACAATTTCAAACTAGGATTACTCAAATGAAATTCAATGAAATAAGAGAGTATCCCCCCTTATTTCATTATAATGATAACAATCCTATTTTTTCTTGTTTTGTTTTTGTTTTTTTTATCATCCTTATCCCTTCACCCCAGTGGTAGCGATACCTTCCACAATTTGTCGCTGGAAGAAGAAGAATAGAATCATAATTGGTAACAAGGAGAGTACGGACATTGCCAACAATCCCCCCCAAGCAGAAGTTCCTTGTGAATCTAGGAAAAGTCTCAATCCTAATGGAACGGTAAAATTACTAACCGTATTTAAATATAGTAGTTGACTAAAGAAATCATCCCAAGTCCAAATGAACGTAAAGATGGCAGTCGTGAGAAGTGCCGGTGATGCAAGTGGTAAGATGATCTTATAGTAGATTCTAATAGGACCACATCCATCAATGGTAGCACTTTCATCAAGATCCTTAGGAATACCTCTAAAAAACTGTACCATAAGGAAAATAAAGAAGGCATCGGTTGCGAGTAGCTTTGGTACTGTTAAAGGTAAAAATGTATCAATCCATCCTAAGTTATGAAAAATTGCATATTGCGGCACTAACGTTACGTGCGATGGAAGCATAATTGTTACTAGCATCAATGCGAACAAAGTCTTTTTTAATGGAAATTTAAGTCTCGCAAATGCATACGCAGCCATGGAACACGTAAGCAAGTTTCCAAGTACAGCGATAATTGCAATGATAAATGAGTTTTTAAAGAAAGTACCAAATGTCATATTACGGACTATATTCCAACCATTAATATAATTATCAAATGTAATCTCACTTGGCCATAATCCAGGTTGAGAGAATATTAGATATTCCGGTTTTAGTGAACTTGAGACCATCCATATAACTGGATATAACATTACTAACCCAAAACCAAGTATAAATACATGTATAATCAGCTTATTTAAACTAAATGTTTTCGCCATTATGATTTCCCTCCATATTCGTAATGAACCCAATATTTTGATGAGAAAAATATGATGGCAGTTAACACAGCGATAACAATTAATAATAACCAAGCCATTGCTGATGCGTATCCCATTTCAAAATAAGAGAAACCTTTTTGATATAAATATAATGTGTAGAATAAGGTAGAATTTGCAGGTCCTCCACTTCCTTCACTTACAATGTAAGCAGATGTAAACACTTGTAACGATTTGATTAATACCATTACTAGATTAAATAAAATTACAGGGCTTAGTAATGGAAGAGTGATAGCTTTGAATTTAGCAAATGGACTCGCTCCATCTACGGAAGCTGCTTCGTATAATTCAGCAGGGATCTGTTTTAATCCTGCTAAGAAAATTACCATAGATGATCCGAACTGCCATGCAGCTAAGGCAATGAGTGTATAGATTGCATAGTCTGGATGCGACACCCACCCTCTACCTGCTATTCCAAAAATGCCTAAAAAGTCATTAAAAATTCCATTCATTCCAAAAATATTTTTCCATAAAAGGGCAATTGCAACACTTCCTCCAAGTAAGGAAGGAATATAATACACTGTACGATAAAAACCAATACCGCTTAATCCTTTATTTAAAAGCATCGCAACAAATAAAGCTGCAATCATTTGTAACGGAACACCAATAATAACGAATGTGGCTGTTACTTTAACAGAAGCATTAAATTTTCTATCGTTGAACATCTCAACATAGTTTTGCAACCCTACCCATTCCGGAGCAGTTAAAAGGTCATAGTGAGTAAAAGATAAATATAGTGAACTTACCATAGGACCTAATACAAGACCAAAAAAACCTATTAACCATGGAAGTAAAAAAGCATATGCTATAAGGTAGTTCTTTCTCTTTTGGAGCACAAACTTCACTCTCCTTCAAAATAAATGGTGAGGGTGTATAGAAAGGATATTATTGACCTTTCCATTCACCCCCTGAGCTATAATTTACTGTTTTTTAAATAAATACTATCTTATCTATTTCTTTCTACTACTTCAGATAACTCTTTGAAATACCGTTCAGCACCATCTGCAACAGAAGTCATACCGAAAGCTATTTCCTCACTAGTAGTTTTGAAAAGAGCTTCTGTTTCGTTGTAACCAGGTAAATTTGGTACATAAGGTGAATCTGAAGTTCTACTTACTAGATCAATATAAGCGAAGATTGCAGAATCTGTTTCACTAGCAACAGCAATTAAGTTTTCCCTTACTTCTGAGTTTACTGGTGCTCCACGATCATTACCTAAGATCGCTGTTGCTTCTAAATCGTTCACCATATAGTCTAAGAATTTTGCAACTTCTTCAGGGTGCTCTGTTTCAGAATATCCAGCCATAAATTGACTTGGACGTAACGCTACTCCACTTCTTCCGTCCATTAATGGATGAATGTTAAATACTAACTCGTCTTGTGTCGCATTTCTGAATGCACCTAGTTGGTTACTTGGAATTAGTTGCATTGCTACTTCACGAGCAACAATCATAGATTGTTCAGGTGTTGTGGAAGATGCTGCTTGAATTTCAGGTGCTACAACTGAGCCAGTTGCTCTGATATCTTCCCATAACTGATACCAATCAACAACATCTTGCTCATCAATTCCTAACACTCCCTCTTCATGTAACACTTTTCCTTTTTGATCAACAAAAATACCAAATCCATTATGGTCGAAATATTCTGTTCCTGCTATTCCATCAAGATTTTCCGTTAAAGCAACTGTAATGTCGATAAAATCTTCCCAAGTCCAATTCTCATCAGGTAAAGCTACACCTGCTTCTTCAAACAATGTTTTATTTAACAATATACCCCATGCGTTTGTTCCCAGAGTTACACCATATAAAGTACCATCAAATGTACCCGCTTCTAACATCGTTGAGTCATGTAAACTAATATCTAACTCATTTCCTACAAATTGATCTAAAGGTAAAACTACATCTCTTGATACATAATCATTTAAATTTCCACCATACTGAATGATATCTGGTGCATTACCAGCTGCAAATTGTGTACTTAATCTATCAAAATATCCATCAAAACCTGAATATTCTGGTGTTATTTTAATGTGAGGATTTCTATCTTCATATATTTCAATAATTTCTAATGTTCGATCATGTCTTTCTTGTCCGCCCCACCATGCAATACGTAATTCAATTTGATCTCCGTCAGTTCCAGTTGAATTATTTGTTTGATCATTTGAGTCATTGTTTTCATTGTCTCCATTGTTTCCGTTGTTTCCGTTGTTTCCACCGGAAGTATTCTCATTATTTCCACAAGCAACAAGAACAAAGATCAGTGACAGTAATAAAAAGAATGATAAAAATTTCTTCATAAAAAAGACCCCTCCTTTAAATTTGAAATAATCTAGCACTTTCAAATCATATTAATCTTACTTTTTTTATTATTCATATTATGATTTTTAGAAGCACTAGCATATTTCTTAACTAAATTCTACAATGTAAGCACTTACAAAAGAATAAACGAAAGTAAGGATTATCATAAGAAAAGTAAGAATTATAAGAAAAGTTGCAAGACGCTTCCATTCCGCCTAAGTTCGGTCCACTTCCTGGGATCTGGCGTCATGTCGACTTCTTCCTTCCAGTCCTTCGGAAATTGAACCTGCTCTTCGATTCCCCTTGCTACCTTTCTAACGTTACTCCGGGAATTCAAGCCGCTCTCGGTATCTAAAAAAAATGCCGCATGCTTGTTATGGTAAATCATAACAGACACGCGGCGACTAGTTGATTATTTCGTGTGGTCTTTCATGTATAAATATAGATAACCAGTTAGTTATTTCAATTAATCTTCATTAAGAAAATTCTTTAGTTGTTCTCTGTTTTTTATCATAGGAAGTTTCATATAAACGATTGTTCCTCCATCATCTCCATTAAATAAATCTACTCCGTAATTAGTTCCACAGTAAATCCAAATTCTCTCTTTAATATTTTTAATTCCAATCCCTTTGGAATCCTCTATCTTCCATCCATTTGGTAAACCAGTACCATTATCAATGATTTTTATTTCTAAATAATCTTCACTACAGGTAGCTAAAATGCGAATATGAATGGGATTTTCTATATCTCTTAAGAATCCATGTTTTATGCTATTCTCTACAAAAGGCTGAAGAATAACTTTAGGAACAAATGCTTCTTTTATTGTTGCAGGTATTCTAACATCATATTTAATATCCGCATGCATTCTCACCTTTTGTAAATTAATATAGCATTTCACGTGTTCTAATTCATCACGTAAAGGTATAAAAGATTGGCCACCACTTACTCCAATTCGATACATCTTACTTAATTGATTTACCATAAAACTTATATCTTCTGCTTGATAATCCATTGCCTTCCAATGAATCATATCTAACGTATTGTATAGAAAGTGTGGAACAATTTGATTTTGTAACGTTCTTAGCTCTGCTTCTCTTTTTAAACGGTTCTCCCTTTTTAAATCCTTTAATGACTGGTCAAGTTGAAACGTCATGCGATTAAAGTTATTAGCCATTGTTTTGTATTCGTCAATATAATGTGGTTTCACACGGACATCAAAATTCCCTTTCTCCACCTCTTGCATTCCTTGAATAATCTTGTTTATTGGCTGTAATAGGCTTCTTCCCACGAAATAAGAAATAGGAATGAGTAACAATAGGCTGGTTATCCCTAAAAAAAATACAATGACCCCTAATTTTCTTGATTCGCTATATAAGGAATCAATGGGAACTAAATGTACTAAACGCCACTGGTCTTCATTTGCTTTAGAGATTACTAGCATATATTTGTTATCTTTTTCTTCCAAGATATCATATTGATTGAATTGGTTAACATATTCTTCGCTTAACATCCCATATTCCCCATTAGATTCGTATGTAATCAGTTGGTTTATTACTTCATGGGACTCAGAAGTATTGGTATGACCAATAATTCTTCTGTTCGAATCAAATAAAAGGAGCGGTTCATCTATGTTATCTGCAAAATTTCTTTCATACATACTTTCAAGGAAAGTATCCGCCAAAACATTTACTTTCACATATCCTACCGTGATTCCTCTAGGATTTGTTACATGATGATAATAACTAACGACAAATTCTTTTGTACTAGGGGACTCGTGTTTTGGAATCCAGCCATAGTTTGATTTATTTATAAACTCAAACCAAGGCTCTTCTTCAATTAATTGTGTAGAATATACTCTACTCCCTGCAACATTTGGATAGTGATTGTATCGATCTGTATAAAGCTCAATAGAATGAATCCCTCTTTTAAAACTAGCGATATCATTCATTAAATCTGTAAGAGTACGCTGCTCCACAATAGATTCATACGTGCTCACATTTTGATGAGAAAAAGTTTGAATGACATTACGGTTCGTAACAAAATAAATCCCCGAATCTCGAACGCTTGTTGTAAAGGAAGAAATTCTACTCATACTTTCATTTATCCCTGTTAGCCTTGCTTCACTAATTTCTTCTCTCGTATAGTCGAAAAAGATTTTGTACGTAATAATGCTAAAGCTTGAAAAAAACAGGACAGTAACAGCTAAATAACTAATAACAATAATCGACTTTAGTTTCCTAAACATATATTATTGACCTTTCTTCTCTAGTAATGTTAATATCCAATATCCCACACTCTCTAATCAATTTCCGTTCCTATAGTGACTTAACACCAATTGTAATTGCTCCCAATATTCCGCTGCTCCTTCTTCTACTGTTTTTCTTTGAAAGGAAATTTCTTCACTAATTCGTAAAAATAGAGCACTAGTTTCATTATATCCGGGCAAATTAGGTACATAATAGGAGTCTGAAGTAGTACTTACCCAATCAATATATGTAAAAATGGTCCGGTCATTCTCGTCAGCCCGACTATATAGATATTCTCTGATCTCTGTATTAACAGGAGTTCCCCGATCATTTCCTAGAATAGTTACTGCTTCTTTATCATTCACTATAAAATCTAAGAACATAGCCACTTCTTTAGGGTGATTTGTATTCGCATTTCCCGCTAAAAATTGACTCGGTCTTAATGACACTCCACTTCTCCCTTCATGCATTGGATGCGGATGAAATACAAATTCATCTTCGGAAATCGAGCTATAAGCACCATACAGATTGCTAGGCAATAACGTCATTGCAACTTTCCCTAAAGCAATAAGGGATTTTTCGGGAGTACTTGTGGAAGAAACTTGTATCTCTGGGGGTAATACCCCTCCCTTTTCCCTTAATGTTTCCCACAATTGAAACCATTCTAGAACATCATCATATGAAATACCCAGTACACCATTTTGATGCATAATTTTGCCTCTCTGATCTATGAAAATACCAAATCCATTATGGTCAAAATATTCTGTTCCATAAACACTCTCTAAAGAATCGCTTAACTGAATGGAAATCTCGATAAATTCTTTCCATGTCCAATTCTCACTTGGAAGTGGTATTCGCGCTTCCTCAAACATGGCTTTATTCAGTAACACACCCCATGCATTTGTTCCGAGAGCCACTCCATAAAAATTACTCCCCATCACTGCAGCATTTACCATGCTTTGGTCATGTAAGCTGATATCTAGTACATTTCCTACATAATCATTTAATGGGAGTACTGCACCTCTATAAACATAATCATTTAAGTTTCCACCGAATTGGATGATATCTGGGGCAGTTCCAGCATTGAATTGCGTAGATAATTGTTCAAAATAACCTTCAAAATTTTGGTGTATTGGTCTAATTTTAATATAGGGATACTTTTTTTCAAATAAATCAATGACACTTAGGGTTCGTTCATGTCTTTCTTGTCCCCCCCACCATGTGATACTTATTTCAACAGGTGTATTACCTTTCACTTGTACTTTCATATTATTATTTTGATTATTTTTATCTTTAAGTGCACTTGAAATATTGCCACAGGAAGCCACAAGTAGTAGAATTAATAGCAGAATTAATAGTAATAATAATAAAGGAAATCTTTTCAACTTTAATCCCCCTTTTTTATTACATATAAAACAGTCATAGTAAACGAGTAGTAATGTTTATTCAGAAAATTCGGACTTGAATACGCTAACATAAGAAAATTATATACTATGAAACAAACGTTGTCATTGGTAGCGATATGTAAATGCTAAGTTTAATAGAAAAATCTAGAACATAATCATCTCATTAACTCGTTATCGAATTAATGAGAAATCCTATCTTCCTCTCTATTTATTCTGATATAATAAAACAAAAACAACGTTGTTATTTTGAAAACCAACATATTGGAGGACCCTAATAATGGTAACAATTAAAGACATCGCAAAGGCTGCTGGTGTTAGTTATTCTACTGTCTCTAAAGCATTACGTGATAGCCCATTAGTTAAACCACCTACAAAAAAGCGTATTGTAACGATTGCAAATGACCTAGGCTATCAACCTAATGCTGCAGCACGAAGTCTAGTTTCAAAGAAGTCCAATACAATAGGAGTTGTTTGGCCAACTGTTGAAAGAACTGCACATGCTGCCTTAATTACAAATATAAATGAACAATTAGAATCCCTTGACTATACCACCTTATTATCAATTAATAAAATTGATGCAGCGATTAATACATTTAATCGATTTCAAGTGGATGCAATTTTGATGTTTAACGAGAAAGGTTATATAGAAAATCATTATCCTTCAAATGTACCAATTCTATCCTACGGTATTGCCAAAGATCCCTTGTATCCTACTGTAGATGTTAATAGAAGAGAAGCGATGAAACTTGCAGTTAAATCTCTTGCTGAGATTGGTCACAAAAATATTGCCTTTATTGGTGATATCACTGGAAAGGATCAACTTCAAGAAGAAAAAGTAGTTGGATTTAAAGAAGGAATGAAGGAATACCTTCAAGATGTACAAAAGGATTCTCTCATACCTGCACCTGGTCTTGAGATGTACGATGGTTATTTAGCAATGATAAAACGACTAAATGAGCCTAATAGGCCAACTGCTATAATAAGTGGAAGTTACGATCTAACAAAGGGAGTTATACGTGCTTTAAATGAAAGAAATCTATCTATTCCTAATGATATTTCTATTATTAGTTATGATAATATTCCACAAATGAATACATTCGATAGACCTATCTCCATTGTAGGGGTTCCTAATGAAATCATAACAAAAACAATTACGAATGCCTTACTAGATATCATTGATAAAAAAGAAATTCCAAACGAAATAATCTTAACTCCGGAAATAAAGATGAATGAATCTTGTATATCAATATAAGAACCTGAGGATGACAGTCTAACGGGGTTACTTGTGAGGTGCAAAACGTCAAATCACAGACGAATTCACACGATAAATCACACATCTTTCGAAACTAGATTCACAGTATAATTCGCATATTACAATGGCACGAAGGTTCTTCCTGCTTATTTCACTAGCCGTTTGTTGAAATAAATGAGGTTTTCTTAGCAATTTATTAGATAAACTTTGCTTATAGCCAAGTCTATGTATTCCTATCCTTTTTCAGTGAAATAAAATAAGCGGAGAATTTCCGTTTAAAATCAAAATTCACCTAATTTCGTGGCAAATAAGTGGAGTTTTTCCGGTTATGCAAAGGAAATTCTCCCTTTTTAAATAGATTTGAGTCAATAAACGGAATTTCTCCGTTTATTCAGACTATTTTTCGTGCTATTTATTAAATAAGGGAAAATTCTCCGTTTATTTATTCCATTGAGCATTTCTCCTCGTTTCTTTCATTACATTGCTTGAAAGATTCTATATATCCTTTCATTTACTTTAATATAAATATCTAAGTCCTTCCCTTTCACATTAGAATTCGCATGGCAAATCACATCACAAACACATGAAGGATATATTTATTTCCACCTATGTGAATAGGGCTGTGAATTACTTTGTGATTTCACATCTATTTATCAATAAAACACTGATATATTAGATAAACTTGGCTTATCGCCAAGTCCTAAATGGCGAAAGCCTTAGTTTATCTTATACTTTAATCCTTTAGCGAATTTAAACTTTCTTAAAGTACAAGAAAAAATCACATGTGATTTTGCTTGCAAATGGCTTGTTTGCACCCCTGAAGTAAACCCGATAGATAGATATCCTTAGGTTTTTTACTAAAACAAAACAAAGGGAGCAAGTACGCCCCCTTTGTTTTAATATATTATAAAGTTATGCTCCATGCTTATGCATTTGAATACTTGCTAATACAAACGCCCCAACACCGTGTAAGTCATTTTCATCTGTTTCACGATCAACGTAATATTCATATACCCCAATAGAAGTACCGATACAAATACCCGTTAAAGCTAATCCTCCATTTGGTGTTACTTTAATAAAGCGAGTAACAATTCCTTCGTACCCTTTTTTTGCAGCTTCAAAGTATTTCTCATCTACATAGCCATTGTTAACTGCTTTCGCAATTGTGAAGATAAATAATGCAGACCCTGAGCTTTCTAACCAGTTATCTGGACGGTCTCCTTTATCAACGATTTGATACCAAAGACCAGTTTCCTCATCTTGATATTTTACTATGTTACTTACTAAGTCTTGAAGAACTCCAGTTAGTTCCGCTTTTTTCGGGTGACCTTCTGGAAGTAATTCAATGAGGTTCACTAACGCCATTCCATACCAACCTAATGAACGACCCCAAATTTCAGGTGCAGTGTTTGTTTCAGGCTGAGACCAAGGAGTTTTTCCACTCTCATCATATCCGTGGAAATAAAGACCTGTTTTTGGATCATATGTTTGCTTTCTCATTAGCTCTTCTTGAAGTAATACTAGATCTACTAATTCAGGCTCATCAAATGTAAGCCCATATGTCATGGTGTATGGACCAGCCATATATAGCCCATCTAACCACATTTGGTATGGGTACTTGTCTTTGTGCCAGAACCCACCTGCTTTTGTTTTATTTAACGTTTTTAATAAATTTCTTAATTTTTCGGCAGCAATTTTATATCTTTTATCTCCTGTTTCTTTATATAACGAGAATAATAACAACCCTGGTTGAATGGCATCTAACTCATCTCTACGGAAATAGAAGTTTCCTTCTTCATCTACTAGCTTATCTACGTACTCTTTATAGTATTGAAAATACTCTTCATTTTTTGTTACTTGCCATACATCCTGCATCCCACATAAGAAAACACCTTGGTGGTAATGCCAACGATTTGCTGGTTTTAAATTAATTGGTTCATAGTCATTCATTAAGCTCCTGCAAGATTCTTCTGCCCATTGTAATGGGCTCTTCCCTTTTACTACTAATGCTTCCGTCATGTTCATTCCCCCACCAAATTTATTTATTACTTGTAATTTTAAAATAATCTACATCTACATATCCTGTACTTGCTTCTTCTACTTTGTTCTTACAGAAGATACCTAATTGTGCACCAATCCAATGACCTTCCTTCGCTTGGAACGGTTCACCGACAGTTTCAAACTCATTTCCATCAATACTTATACTAAACTGGCAAATTGCTTTATGATCAACATCTACTCGGAGATAAAACGTATACGAATTTATGTGATTTACTACTTTTTCTTGCTCTACTGCAGGTTTATCTCTTTCTGTACTACCATTGAATTCAATAACATTTAATCCTGCACCAGATTTTTTTAACATAATCCCTGCATAATCTAACCCAAACACCATAAAACCGGCGTAATCTTCGTAGCTTTTTGGAGTAAAATTCATTAAAGTTGTTGCTGTAAATGCTGGTGCAGGAAACTTTTGTGTTAAAATTTGCGGTAAATCATAGATAGTTGTTACTCCAGTTGGTTGCTTTATTGCATGTAACCTTAAATAATTATCCCAAATTGTATACCAACTATGATTGACATTCGCTCTCCACTGCCATTGTAGTCCTAATGATTCCCCGGTGAAATCATCACTAGTTTGAGGATTAACGATTTTATGATCACCAATTACATTCGGTTTTTTCCATTGTAGAACAGGCTCACCAATTCCTTGTTCATTTACATTTTGCCCCATCACTGGCCAATCATCTTTCCAACTCATTGGCTGTAAATGAGTAATTCGTCCGTATGCACCTTTATCCTGAAAATGCATAAACCATGATTCTCCTGATTCTAACTCAACATAACCACCTTGATGTGGACCATTTATCTCTGTTTTTCCTTGATGTAGAACGATCTTATCTTCATATGGTCCATAGACTGATTTTGATCGTAAAATCGTTTGCCAGCCTGTAGCTACCCCACCTGCTGGGGCAAAGATATAATAATAGCCATTTCGTTTATACATTTTTGGACCTTCAATGGTTGGATGTTCCGTTGTTCCATCGAAAATATAGGTGCCTTCATCTAATAAAGCCGTTCCGTCAGGCTTCATTTTGCAGATTTGGAGAATGTGCTTAAAGCCAATTCTACTTCGAGCGAATGCGTGAACTAGGTATGCATTTCCATCCTCATCCCAAAATGGACAAGGATCAATCCACCCTTTCGCTTCTTTTACTAAATGAAGAGGTGACCAAGTTCCAAATGGGTCCTCTGTTGTACTCATGAAAATCCCTTCATCTGGGGCTCCAAAAAACACCCAAAACTTCCCATCATGATGACGAATACTAGGTGCCCAAACGCCATCTCCGTGTCTAGGCTTATCATATGAAGAATCAGGAAATTTTTCACAAACATGATTTATAATTTCCCAATTTATTAGATCCTTTGAATGTAAAATTGGCAAACATGGAGACATATTGAAGCTAGATGCCACCATAAAAAAGTCTTCTCCTACACGAATGACATCAGGGTCAGAATAGTCTGCACAAATAATTGGATTTTGATAAAACCCATTACCAAGATCTGCTGACCAAACAGCTGTATCTTCTCCTGATGTTGAGGTTGTATTATTCCCCATAGTTATCTCCTTTCAGCTAACTGTAATACATTAGCTAACCAGTCATATGATTTCTCACCATTAATCTCATGTCCACCTTGAAAGAAATGGTGATCAATAAGATTTTCAGCATGGAATTGTTTATAAATTTCAGTTATTCTTTTTATAGCAATCTCCACTTCATTTTTTGGAAATAAATGGTCACTTATGCCAGACTCAATGAATAGTGGTCTAGGTGCTGATAAACCAATTAGCTCTGGCATTTCTGCATACTGTAAAACACCTGGGATGTAATTATCTAAACAATGTCTTCGGTCCATAATACTTCCTTTAAATGTGTTCGTATAACCGCTAATAACAGTAGCCTTTACACGATCATCAAGGACTGAAGTATAGGCTGCTACGAGTCCCCCTCCAGATAAACCCATACAACCTATCTTCCCCTGATCAATTTCTTCCATTGTCATTATAAAGTCTATTACTCTAGAACATTCATATATTCGAAGTCCAGGTAACGTTTTCCCGTAAAGAAGTAGATGACTAGCTAATGTATAGCAAGAATTATCATTCGGTGAAACTCCAGGGTGATCTTCACTCATCTTTCTGTCCCCAAAACCGATTAACTCTGGTGCAAAAACGATAAAACCTTTACGAACTAATTCCACTGCAAAGTTTTTATGAATTCCTGGATTTCCTTCATTTTCCGTTCCATCTGGAAGTAAGCCAACAACCTCTTTACTTCCATATCCATGGCCATGTATAGCGAGAACTGCTGGTAACTTTTTCTGATTGGAGCCTTTAGGTTTTAACACGTACACAGGCATTTTTAATTGATCTAATGTCGTTATTTCTATTCGTAGACGACTATAGTCTTCAAAATCTTTCTCTTCTATAACGTTTGGCTCTAGTGAAATGTCATTCTCCCCAAAATCACCCAACGACTCTCGCAACTTAACTATTACATTTTGTTTCCAATCCTCCGTGTATACATTGTTATCTTTTAGGGTCTTTTTGTATAATGAATCCATAAATTGATTGGGAGCCCACATAAGTCGTTCCTCCACCTTTAGTTACTTAACCCTACGTATTCAAAGTAATCAAAATCTACAAAATTGCTGCTTTCTTTTCCACTACTACTCGTATACATACCGATGTAAGTTCCTACAAATCCCCCTGCAACATCACTACTTAAAATCGTTCCGTCCACATTTTCTTTCACTATTTCCCACTGCTCCGGTTTCTCTGCATAGTAGAAACTATAAGACTGCCCAAACGCTTCTACTTTAAAGAACAATACATTCGCGTTTGTCTTGTATATAGCTTCCACATTATCAATTCCCTCTACACGCTTTGTTAGGCAAACGACTGTATCTCCACTTACCTTTGTATACTCAAGTCGATATTGATAGTCTGTACTCTGAAGAAGCACGAGACCTGCAGATTCTCCTTCTTCCGTTGGGGAAAAATGCATTTCTGTTCTCACAGCAAAATTTATATGTTGCTGGCGTCTACCTATAAAACTAGGATTTGTCTCTTCTATAATTGTTTCTGCTTTTGTTTTTAATCGTAGAAATCCTGTACGCTCTGTAAGTGACCAAAAATTTTCTCTTGGTGTCCTAATAAAGTTCCAACGATCATCTAGTTTTTCTGAATCAAAATGATCACACGCTTGTTGAGTTTGCCAACGTTGTTCAGGTAAACTCGGTCTTACCATCTCGATCTCAACAATCCCTTTCCCTGGATTCACTACTGGCCAGCCGTTTTCCCAAGTAAATGGAACTAAAAATGTTTCTCTACCTATATTTCGATAATCTCCACCATAAGGTCTAGTGCCAAGACATACCATCCACCATTCGCCATCTTGTGTCTCAACGATATCCGCATGCCCTACATTCGTAATAGGATAATTTCTTCCTAAATGACGATGTGTTAGTATGGGATTCGTTTTGCAGACTTCATATGGCCCAGTAATTGATTCACTCCTAGCGATCGTAACAGAATGAGTAAACCCAGTTCCACCTTCAGCGATTATAAGATAATAATACCCATCTATTTTATATAAATGTGGTGCCTCTTGAGCATGGATTTGCTTTAAAGCCCCATCCCAAAGACTGTATTTCGAGCCAACTAATTGTTTCTCCTGTAAATCAAGTTCTTGTAGGTAAATTTCCATATGCTTAGGGTACTGCTGCCCTTCTGGTGGAACACGATTTGCTGTAAAATATACTTTTCCATCTTCATCAAAAAATAAAGAAGAGTCTATTCCAGGAGCATCATCTAACCAATTTGGCTCCGACCAAGGACCTGCTGGGTCTGTTGCAGTAACATAAAAGTTCTTTCTAGCACCTGTTTTACTAACAACGAAGGTAGTGATCATATAGAAAATTCCATCATTATACCTGATCGTCGCCGCATAGATTCCTTTTGAACATGGAGTGCCGTCTAAATTTAATTGTGATGGACGATCTAACACATGCCCAAGTTGTCTCCAGTTAACTAAATCTTTACTATGAAAAATCGGCACACCTGGAAAATACTCAAACGTAGAAGTAACCATATAATAATCATCTTCCACACGACAAATAGATGGGTCAGGGTAAAAACCAGGTAAGATTGGATTTTTAAAAGTTTTCATTTATCTTCCTCTTTTCCTATTTTCTCCTGTGGAACTATCTTTGCGATACAACGACAGAAGTACTTTCCTTGTCTACTTGTAAATAGGAAGGTGATTGCGACTGACGTCCTGATACAAAAACATCACTAACTTTTCTTAATGTTACGACTGGTGTATCATCGTGTACTTTCTTCATGGATAATTGAGAAATCTCTACATCTGTAACCTCTTCCATAGATAAAGCCGGTCCTTGACGAGTTTCCACTCGAACACGATCTATTTCCATTCCATCTACATACTTACAGAAGATACCATCCCCCGCACGGATAATCTCTTCTTTTACCATGTCAGGCTCTCCACCTTGCTCGTTAGGGTCAGTCGTCATTTCAAATGTAATATTACTTAAACGAATATCCTTTAAAGGCATTTCTGGTAACCCGTATATAAATCCAGCAGCTGCTCGGCAATTTTTCGCCGTAACATTACTAATTTGAACGTGTTCGATTCTAGGAGTTTTTTCCGTAACTGGAATAGCCTTCGGACTGTTCATTAACGGATCATTTTCATCAACACCATAACGATAGAAAGAGTTCATTGCTAATGGACAGAAAACATCTTCCATATAGATATTGTTAATTAAAATATTTCTAATATAAGCACCTCTAGCTCTGTTTGTTTTAAATCGGATTCCGCGATCTGTACCAATAAATACACAGTTAGAAACTGTTACATTTTGAATACCACCAGAATTTTCACTTCCGAACACAATTCCACCGTGTCCAGCAGCCATCGTACAATTTGTAACCGTAACATTTTCTGTTGGTCTTCCTACTCTTCTTCCATCTTCATTAATTCCTGATTTTAAACATAAACAGTCATCTCCAACATCGAAGTGGCAGTCTGTTACACGAACGTTCGAGCATGAATCAATATCAAAGCCATCTCCATTTGGTGTATCCCACGGATTGTTAATTGTTACTCCCCGAACACTTACATGATTACAATATACTAAGTGCGTATTCCAGAATGGAGAGTTTTGTAGAGTAACTCCTTCAATTGTTACATGCTCACAATCTAGTAATTGCAGTAATGCTGGGCGCAAAAATTGTGTATCCCACTCTAACAGATTTGTACTGATTGGCTCCATGTTTTGTTGATTAAGTAGACTAATTTCCTTCGTTCTTTCTGTTGAAATAGTGCCTCCCTTTTTCAACTCATTAGCAATATTCCACCACGCTCTACCTTGACCGTCAAATGTTCCCTCACCTTTGATAGTCACATTTTCTAGACCCGTTCCGAAAATTAAAGGTTGGAAACCATAGCATTCATATCCAGACCAACGAGTTTTTACTGCGGGATAGGAATCAAAATCATCTTTAAATAAAACAACAGATCCTGCATCTAAATACAATGTTATGTTACTTTTTAATTCAATCGACCCTGTTAAGAAGGTACCAGATGGAACATAAACTGTTCCTCCGCCACTTTCAGCACAAGCCTGTATTGTTGTAGCAAAAGCTTCTGTATTATCTGTAACCTTATCTCCAACCGCTCCATAGTTTCTTATATCAAAAAAGATCATGTTATTGCCCTCCACACTATTAATTAAGTGGCTTATAATGGAAGTTTTTAAATTTTGCTATTCCATTACCTACCGTCTCTATTCCCACTCGTAAACTTAAAAATCCACCGAAAGTATTGTGATGAAAACCAGATGCGTCAATTACTTTGTCGTATTTGACCCAGTTTCCATTTTCCTCTTTATAATAGAAGGAAATGATATTTTCATCATTTTTTATTTTTAGTGATATAGAATCAGCTTCATAATTCTCTGTTCGATAATTTTTGAACGTACGGAAATGTCTTACTCCATTCTTGGAAACACCAAGACCAAAGTAGGCAGTGTTATCATAATAGAGAAGTAATTGTCCTTCCGCATCATCAGAAACGCTAACTTCAACCTCTACCTCGTACTTAGGATGCCCCGTCATATATAGTAAGGGAGAGATAGTTTCTCCATTGATGCCTTTGATCGTTAATTCACTATTACCAACTTCGTAGCGATTCTCATCTCTGTTACCATACGTTTGCCAGTGTATTCCTAATTGATTGCTTTCAAATCTATCTACTGTTGGTAACCCATGTTCTGATTTAGAACCTTCTGGCTTCTTTATAGGTTGGTCCGGTTGGATATTATCAGATACCTTAAACCAACCATCCTCCGTCCATTCGATTGGAACTAACAATACTTGTCTTCCTAATGTATGAAAACTATTTTCATACGCATGGTATACCATGAACCAATCACCATTAGGAGTATCTACTAATGTTCCATGACCCTGTGACCACCATTTCTCTTCCCGAGAGTTGGTTTTAATAATTGGATTATAAGGGGAGTGCTCCCAAGGTCCCCATGGTGTTTTTGATCTTGAAGTTGCTACCATGTGACTAGTTGGAGGCCCCGCAGTTCCACCTACAGCAATCGTTAAATAATAATAATCATTATGAAATGTTAATTTAGGGCCCTCCGGACTAAATGCCTCTACAACCCAATTTTCAGGATAACTCCATGGCTCATATACATGTTGCACTTCACCAACAGTAGAGAGGCCATCATCAGAGAGCTGTACCATATTACCACCGGATAAATGTAAATATCGTTTTCCATCAGGTCCTACTACATGCCCCGGATCGATATGTGAGGTCTGAAGATTAATAGGTTTACTCCAAGGTCCTTTAGGATCTTCTGCTTTCGTTACCCAATTTGTTTTATCCGCTGGAAAATAGATATAAAACGTTCCATTATGATAGGCAATATCTGGAGCCCATACATTTCCGTTATAGTTCTCTAAGGCTGTACCTATAGGAGTCCAATTGATTAAATCCTTTGAATGCCAAACAATAAGCCCTGGAACATATTGATAAGATGTATTCACCATATAATAATCTTCACCAACACGAACAATCGACGGATCAGCATAATTTCCTCTTAAGATTGGATTCACATACATACCATTACCTAGATCGCCACCATGAGTATTATTTGTATTTTCCCTCATAGACTATATCCTACCGTTTTAATAAATCTTCACGAAGTGGCGTAAATACATCTAACAGAGTACTAGGTTCTAATGCTACAACACCATGGATTACATCCCCAGGAATAGAAAGAGAATCTCCCTGTTTTACTATTACTTTTTCTCCTCCTATTGTGAACTCAAGTCTTCCTTTTAAGCAATACGTCATTTGCTCATGAGGATGACTATGCTCTGCTCCGATGCCACCTGTATCAAATTCTACTTCCATCATCATAAGCTTTTGACCTGGTTTATGAATTTTCCGCTTTACTCCTGTGTCTACTTGTTCCCATGTACCTATCGTTTCCATTACTCATCCACCCTTCACATTTTTTATCCTACTTTTCTTTCATACATCTTCTCTCGGTTTGGAAGTTTCGCTAACATCGGTATTAGAAATTGCATTCCCATTAGTAAAATTAAAATCCACGGTATTGTCGTTGGATTAATTTCTGTGGAGAATATCATAAATATGATAATCCCAAATCCTCTACCAAGATTTGTAACTGTTTCTCGCAATACCACGGATTCTACACGAAAATTCTGTTTCAATGGAATGTTTCCTATCCATTGGAAATAATACGCAGCATATGCATTTGCCTGTAACGGTTTGAAAATGTGACTAATACACATAAATAAGACTACAGTCCAAATCGATATGTTCCATAACAAGAAGGTTGCCGATAAAGTAAGTCCTATCGCTGAGAGGTAAAGATATCTTTTCGTAGATTCAATGTTTGCTACTCTAGAAATAATATAACTGGATATTATTGATAAACTTAAAAACCCAACATTTAAATAACCTACCGTACTTTCTTGTAAAAAGATTGTATATAACAATATCGCAGGAACGTACATCATAATCCCTTGTGGAAAACCGATGATAAACCATCCAATTAATGCCTTTAAGAAATTCGGTTGTTTCTTTAATATGAGAGGTAAATATTTCATATAATATTGTTTATGATGAAACTGCTCTTTTTTCATTTTTAAGCTACCTATCGTGGCAACTAAAAACATGACAAATGCAAATGAAAATACAATAACATAACCACTTAAGCCGCTATACATTCCAATAATCGCTCCAGAAGCAGCTGGCCCAATTAAATTTGCACTTTGCATCGTTATTTGATTCCATCCAAGATATCTGTGTCTATTGTTATTATTGGTAACCTCATAAACAAGGGTAAAATACCCTAACCAATACGCTGACTGAGCCATCCCACGTAATAATGCAAAGAGATAAAAATATTGAACCATCGATTCTTGAGTAATTATTATACATAAGTAAAATAACGCTGTTAGAAAAATCCCATAACGATAAATAGCAAGTTTCCCTTTTTGCTTTGCCATTTTTCCTATGACAAAGGTAGTAAGAGCTTGTGAAAGTATAGCAATTAAGTTAAACAAACCGTTAATTAATAAACTTTCTGTTAACCTCCATAAATATAAATTAATAAAAATAATCGAAAGAGAATTACCAAATTGGAAGATAGCGTGGTTAACAAGACTAATTATCGCTTGATTTGACAGGATCTTTTCCTTAGATATTTGAAAGAACTTCATTTTGGTTAACACTTCTCTCATGATTTAGAGTTTTGTTGTTGGTATTATTCCATTCGTTTCAGCCCATTCTCTTTTCTAGGGAAACTGCCGAGCCTTCTACACTCATTCCATAGAATGATAACAGTTATAAACGTTTTTTCATCCGCCATAACATTGCCCATTATAAAAAAAGATAGAACAATTCTGCGACCGCAAGTATTCCTTGCCAATCGCAGTCACTATTCTATTTTCATTAAGATTATTAAGGAAAGCGAATGGAGCTAAACATTTTTCTAAGTTCAAAAAAGTTATACAATTTTTTGCTGTAAAAAGTTGTAAAATGTTTCTGAGTCTTTTATTGGTTTAGCTTGTAACCCTGCAAGTTGATGGCACTGTAACCAAATTAACGTTGCTTGTGTGCTTGCATTCATATCCCCTTCTACTAGACCTTTCCCTAAACATACAGGCTCTGGCATATCGGGATATAACTCATTCTTTTTCACTTGAGCAACATTCGGGGCTGGTGGTGAATGGTCTAGTTCTCTAGAAAAACCACCATCAGTTCTCTTAAGTGTCTTCACATTGTCGGTTGTAATTTTTAATATCTCTTTTAACTCTTTATGAGGAATAGATACATCCATATAAGAAAGCAGATTTATTGGGTTTCTTATATAACACATATCAAATGCTTCTTCTGTCCGTAAGCAATGTAAAATAGATTTATAGATAAGATCCGTATTAGGCATAGGTATATTAAATCTACTGTAAAACGTATGTAGCTTAAATGTTCCAGAAATTCGAACATATAAACTACCTTCTCCCCATAATCCTGTTTCGGGATCTTGAATACTCGCTAAATATTTCACTGCCTCATTAAGAAAACGCTGTTGTAGCGATTCTTCCATTTCCCCTATATAAACACAAGAAGTGGCTAGGAGATCGCAGCCCCTCCAACTATTGCTTAAATCTATACTCTGCCACTTTTTCAAATATGTCTCTGGAGTTGCTACATATTCAGGTGCAGATTTGGCTTCTAATGGTAATGGATAAAGCGGAGTACTACCTAATTTCCTTAGGGATCCTGCCGAGTAATTAATAGCTCGGTGAACCATCACTTCATCCTTTTTCATTGCAGGGTTTTCATCTAAAAAATAGCCTGTATTTTGATCTTGTTTTCTTTGAAAAAAAACGATCATTTGCTGTCTAATCTCTTCAGGTAAACTCTTCAATAGATCGTTCCTAATTAAAATATTTAACGCCTGTGCTGTTGACTCAATGTCTGGAGTAAAACGGTTATCTTTTATAGAACTTCTTGCATAATAAAATCCGCCTGTTACTGGATCATATTGTCCCGCTAACCATTGAAAGAATCCATCAAAATTTACCTCTAGTTCGTTCATTATCTCAAGCATTTCTTTTTTTTCGGAATTCATCTAATTCACCTGCTTCTAATAGAAAGCTAATATAAATCAGCAGTTCGTTACTTACATACTAGTTTTCACGGACTGCTGATCAGTTGTATCTTTATTATCCTTTAACAGATCCTAATAGAGCACCTTTTGCAAAGTATTTTTGTAAGAAAGGATATACCGCAAGAACTGGTAAAGTTGCTACTACGATTGTCGCCATCTTAACTGTAATTTCTGGTGGAGGAACATCTGTAAATTCGGATCCATCATAGTTAATTCCTGTTGCTAATACTACTATCTGACGTAGTAAAACTTGTACTGGCCACTTACTAGAGTCACTCAAGTATAGAATCGCGTGCATATATGTGTTCCAATATGTTACTGCATAGAATAATGAAATTGTTGCAATTGCTGGTAAAGAACATGGAATGACAATTCTGAAAAGGATAGAGAAGTCACCAGCACCATCTATTTTCGCAGATTCTTCTAACCCCGCAGGAAGGTTTTGGAAGAAACTTTTTAAGATTACCATATTGAAAGCATTTATTGAAACAGGAATGATTAATGCAAGTAGTGAGTTCATTAATCCTGTTTGTTGAACAACTAAGAATGTTGGGATCATCCCACCATTAAATAACATTGTAAATATGATAAGGAACATGATTTGTCTTCTACCAACTAAGTCTCGTCTTGAAAGACCGTAACCCGTCATTACGGACATTAACATACTCCATAAAGTACCACCTACTGTTACGATAACGGAAACCATTAATGCTCTTGAAATAGTATCAGTGGAGAAAATGTAACGATAAGCATCGAAACTCCATACCTTTGGAAATAATACGAATCTACTATTTGCTAATTCCGCACTCGTTGTAAAAGAAGCGGCAATTACGTGTAAAAATGGTAATACAGTAACTAGAGCAATAATCCCTAGTATGATGATATTTGCTACATTAAATAATCTACTACCTAGTGTTTTATCTTGAATCATTATTTCTCCTCCTTTCGGGTATTAATATACGCCCTCTTCACCGAATTTCTTCGCTAACTTATTAGCTAACATTACTAATATTAGACCTACTCCGCCTTTAAAGAACCCAACGGCAGTTGCATAACTAAATTGTCCTTGACGTAAACCAGCCACATATACATACGTATCAAAGATTTCCCCAACGTGTCTGTTTGAAGCATTTAATAATAGATAGATATGCTCAAATCCAAGCTCAAGCGTATCTCCAATTTTTAGTATAAGTAATACAATGATTACACTTCGAATCGACGGTAGTGTAATATGCCACATTTGTCTAATTCGAGTAGCACCATCCATACGTGCTGCTTCATATAATGATGGATCTACAGCTGAGATTGCTGCTAAGAAAATGATTGTTCCCCAACCAGCTTCTCTCCAAATAACTTGAATGATATACATAGGTCGGAATGTGTCTGCATTCATTAAAAAGTTTATTTTCTGAAAGCCCATTGCTTCTAACATTCCATTAATAATACCACCGTCCATCGTTAACATCACGAAGCTGATGGAAACGATTACAACCCATGACATAAAATGAGGAATATATATTAATGTTTGTACACTTCGTTTATAAGCTTGACTTCTTAACTCGTTTAACATTAAAGATAAAATAATTGGAATCGGGAAATATACAAATAATTGTAATGCGAATAACATTAATGTGTTTCTTAATATCATAAAGAAGTCTGGATCATTAAATAGTCTTACAAATTGATCAAATCCTACCCAAGGACTTCCTTGCATTCCTAAATATGGTTTGAAATCCTTAAAAGCAATACTTAATCCATACATCGGAATATACTTATATACTATAAAATAAATAATTCCTGGTAGGATCATTAAGTAAATCCATTTGTTCTTTTTTATTGCTCTCCATAATTCATTTCTTCTTTGTGCCTTCGTTAACGGAGCATCCTCCATTGATAATTTAGGTTCCATACTCATCTCCCTTTCTTACTTTGTTCATTCTTGATGTCCCCTTGTTTTTATGATTGGCCTTTCATGTTCTTATCGTAAAACAATGATCCAATAACGTATATAATCATCACAATACATTGGACATAATAAACGTTGATTTATCAAGGTTTTAAGTTCATACCTAAGCTTTTGATTATCATAAAAATAGATAAAAATACCCCTTTTATAAAACGCTTTCATACTATTGCCTAACTCAATTTTCCAAAAGAGTAAAAGTAGCCTACCTACAAAAAAAATATAGATATACTACAGGAAATTCCTGAATGGAAAAGGTTGAAGTATCTTTCTTTAAAAGCGACCGACCATACAATGATAACTATTTATTTATTCTCTAGTATATCAACGGAGAGAAGATGGCGTATTGAAGGGATTTTTTTCATTTTCTTGTGCTATTTAATAATGAGAGATACTCGTCTATGTATAAGAAAACTATTTTAGTAACATAAAAAATGGAGCCGAATAATATCGACTCCATTTTTTATGTTATTTATACTTAGTTAATTGCGTCTCTTGAAGCATTAAACTCTTCGATGATATTGTTCCCACCATCGTTTTTCCAGCGCTCTACCGCACTGTTGAATCCATCTAAATCAATTTGACGAAGAATATATTGATATGTTGCATCGTTTATTAATTGTTGTAAACGATCATTGTGTGTTACATAAGTTGGTGAATCCAGAGTAACGGTTGGATTGTGAATTAAATACTTCTCATTCTCTTTCACTAATTGGTCTGCTTTTGCTTTTGTTTCATATGTTGCTACCATTTCGTATCTTCCATTTGTATCTGGTTCACCGATTTCCATGGATAAGAACGGACGTACTTGTGTATCAATTTTTTGACGATTTTCTTCCATTAATTCAATTCCACCATCAGTAATTTGGTAATGCTCACCTTCAACACCCCATACAAGAAGATTAGCAACTTCTGGTGTCATAAGCTTATCATAAAATGCTAATACTTTTCTTAAGTCATCCTCAGTTTCAGTTCCAGATTTAGGGAACAATACAACACTACCATATCCAGGGATAGCCCATACTCCAAACTCACCATGTGGTCCTTCGATATAGTTTGCAACTTCGTATTCAACGTCTGGATTAAGATCTTTTGCATCATTATAGATACTAATAACATCACCCATAGATCCTACGTACATACCTGCTCTACCATTTTTAAATAAAGCTTGTTGATCATCTTTACTAGTAACAGGGAAATCTTGATTCATATATCCCTTTTCATGCAATTCTTTTACAAAATCTAAAGTTTGAATATACTCGTCAAACATAAATTCTGGTAATAATTTTCCATCTTTTTCTCCCCAACCGTTCGGAGTTCCAAACCAAGAAGAAATTGTTTTAAATGCTCCATAAACTAAATCACTTCTGTCCGTAAGACCAATTGTATCTTTTTGGCCAGTTTGATTTGGATCATCTTCAGTAAACGCTCTTGCCATTTCGTAAATCTCTTCTGTTGTTTTTGGTGTATCAAGTCCTAAGTTATCAGCCCAGTCTTTTCTATATATAACACCTTGTCTAGATAATGGTCTACCTTGGTATAAAGCATAAATCTTTCCATCAACTTTCGTATTCTCTAATACTTCAGGTTTTAGTTTGCTTAGATTTTCGAATTCCTCTAAATATGGTCCAATTTCCCAAAACTGATCTGCACGAATAGCATCTTTAAATTGATTAAACATACCGAATCCCATAGGAACAACAGCTGGTAATGTATTAGTTGCAAAAGCTGTGTTTAATCTTTCTTCATAGTTACCGTCTGGAACCCATTGAATGTCTAATTTTGTACCTGTAGCATCTTCTAATAGTTCTTTTAGGTAATTATCTGGAGTTTCTGGCGTGTGCAAATTATACATAGCATTAATTGTATATGGCTCATCAGAATCACTCGCTGTATTCCCTCCACTTTCTTTTCCACTAGATGTGTTACCACATGCTGCTAATACTAATATTGAAAGTACAGCAAGCAATGATAAAAGTTTGCTTGATTTCTTCATGTAATTAACCTCCCAAGTTTATCTGTAGCGAACGCTTACAAGTTCGATACTAGATGACTTACAACATTTTGAATATAATCAATTCCTCATATACTGTAAAAAACCTTTATTACTAACATCTTTAACTAAGCATGTAAGTACGTAACTAAGGAAATGATTATTACCCTTTTAAAGCTTTATTTTACAGACTTTTTTCTATCTTTTTTTGCATAATAATTTTACATATAGTGTTTATTAGAATCAAGTAAATGTAGAAAACTTACGAATTATGTCACATTTTAAACAAAGGAGAGATATGTAGTTGAAAAACTAAATAATGTTTCCAGAGGAATTAAGTTACTCTATCTCCTTATATAATGAGAAGATACTGTGAAACTTTAGTGGGAAGTAGAGAAGATGTTAGATCCCACGAAGCTTGGATCCAGGATGACGAGATTGCACCGTTCCCCTTAGGACGTGGACGTTCTTAGGCCAGGCCTATTGTAGGATTGCTCGGCAACTCCACACAACATAAAAGACACCGTGAAGAATGAACGGATATCGCGCTTGTTCCCTTGGGTGCAAGGAGTGGACTGTAGCGATAAGAATAATAAGCAACAAAGTTAGTATTCCATATTTAATCTGGTACACGTATTTCAGGGTAGAACCAAGATATAGTACTTAAAGACGTTCATTTCTAGATATGATTTAATTGTTATTATATATTTTCTTTACTTCATTTATCCCAACAATAGTAAAAAGAGTGACTCACAATTGTGAATCACTCTTTTATCTAATTTATATCCAATTAGTTAATTGCATCTCTTGAAGCGTTAAACTCTTCGATAATAGCATTTCCACCATCGTTTTTCCAACGTTCAACCGCTGCATTGAAACCATCTAAATCAATTTGACGAAGAATATATTGATATGTTGCATCATTAATCAATTGTTGTAATCTGTCTCCGTGTGTTACATGTGTTTCAGAATCTAACACAACAGTAGGATTGTGAATTAAGAAATCATTGTTATCTACAATCAACTTATCTGCCTTAGCACGAGTCTCATATGTTGCTACCATTTCAAAACGACCATTTGTCTCAGGCTCACCAATTTCCATAGAAAGGAATGGTCTTACTTGAGTGTCAATTTTTTGTCGGTTTTCGTCCATTACACGAATTCCACCATCTACGATTTCATAATGCTCTCCTTCTACACCCCAAATTAAAAGGTTAGAAACTTCTGGAGTCATTAACTTGTCATAAAACGCTAATACTTTTCTTAACTCATCTTCTGTTTCGATAGCTTGTTTAGGGAATAAAACAACACTACCAAATCCAGGTATAGCCCATACTCCAAACTCACCATCTGGACCTGCAATTCTATTTGCTACTTCATATTCTACATCTGGATTTAAATCACTTGCATCATTGTAGATACTCAACACGTCAGCCATAGAACCAACATACATACCAGCTGTTCCATTTTTAAACATTGCTTGTTGATCATCTTTACTTGTTACTGGGAAATCTTGGTTCATATATCCATTTTCATGCATCTCTTTAAAGAAGTCCATTGTTTGAACATACTCATCAAACATAAATTCAGGTAATAATTGTCCGTCTTGCTCTCCCCAATGGTTCGGAGTTCCAAACCAAGAAGCCACTGTTTTAAACGCACCATAGATTAAGTCACTACGATCTGTTAAACCAATCGTATCTTTTGATCCAGATTGGTTAGGATCATCTTCTGTGAATGCTCTAGCCATTTCCAGAAACTCTTCTGTAGTTGTTGGAGCTTCAATTCCTAAGTTTTCAGCCCAGTCTTTACGATAAATTAGACCTTGACGAGATAAAGGACGTCCTTGATAAAGTGCATACAGTTTACCATCTACACGTGTGTTATCTAAAACTTCTGGTTTTAATTTACTTAAGTTTTCAAATTCACTTAAGTATGGCTCAATTTCCCAAAATTGATCAGCACGGATTGCATCTTTAAATTGGTTATAGAAATTAAAGCCCATTGGTACTACCATTGGTAATGTATTTGTAGCAAAAGCTGTGTTTAATCTTTCTTCATAGTTTCCGTCTGGAACCCATTGAATATCTAGTACTGTATTTGTCGCTGTTTCTAATAGTTCTTTTAAGTAATCATCTGGAGTTTCTGGTGTGTGAAGATTGTACATTGCTTTAATAGTAAACGGCTCTTCCGGTTCATCAGCAACTTCTTCATTGTTGTTATTGTTGTTGTTTTTGTTGTTATCGTTGTTATCGCTTTCAGAAGTTCCCCCACCAGTTGCATTGTTGTTTCCACAAGCTGCAAGCATAAATACTACCATTACAGCAGCTAATAGAGATAAAAGTTTACTTGATTTCTTCATTCATTAACCCTCCCATAATTCTTTTCATTTTTTTATGGATATATTAATTCCTACTTTATAGGAATACATCCCAAACTCAAGAACAAAACAATGACAACGTTTTCATTTGAAGGAAAAATTTTTTAACTTTCAAATGAACTTGAATATCCTTTTATGAGCCACCCCTTTCAAAGCAACCTCGTTGTCTAACCAAAGTGTAATACACCAAATTAAATATCGTACATAATCAATACATCATCCGTCTGTATGTTGAAGCGCTTACAAGGGAGTGATTTACAGCAATCTAACATAATGATTATACAATTTATAAATCAGCTATTTAATTGCTGCTATTTCCAAAAATGAATGGAATGGCAAGAATGTATTAGTTTTAGGTAATCGTAACTAGTAGACATAACTATTCGGAAATGATATTCACTCTACCCATAAAAATATGCTTAATTGATATGTTATTCTTCTTAATCAAGTATAAAAATATGCTGGTCATCAAATAGATACTTTACTTGCAGCATGAAGTGTAAAAAAAGGAACGACACATCATATTTCAAAATATGATGTGTCACTTTTTATGATTCTTTCGTATTTAATTGCCTATATTGTCCTGGTGTCATGTTTTCTTGCTTCTTAAAAGATCTAATAAAGTTTTGCGAGTTATTATACTTTAGTTTATCTGCAATTTCTTTTACTGTCATATCTGTTTCCGTTAGCCATTTCTTTGCTAACTTAAACCGATAGTTTGCTAAATACTCGCTAAAAGTATGATTTGTTTCTTGTTTAAAAACACTACTTAAATAATTTGCGTTATAGTGTAATTTTGCCGCACATTCCTCTAATGTAATATCTGTATCATAGTTTTTGTGAATTAAATCAATTATTTTTTCCGATAAATTATGGAATTGAGAATCTCTTCTTTCACTAAATACATTAATTAAAGGTAAAATTAATCTATCTTTAAACCATTCACTTATTTCATCTTTCATTTGAAGTACTAATAATTCTTCATATAATGATTCGTGATACACATCAATCTGCTTAAAACTAATATTATTTTCCTGTTTAACTGTTAATAAGTTGTTTAGCAATTTCATCATTGATATTTGATATTCCCTTGGTGTTTGAGATGTATTAAATAGTTTCTCCATCCAAAGATCTAAATTCTCGAGTGCTTTTTCTTTCTCTGCTAATTTAATTGCAACGACTAACTCTTCTTCTGTACGCCTTGGATAATCATAAATTATGGAGCTTTTCCCTGAGTTAATGCTACTATATTGTATAATAACCCCTTTTCCTAACTTAATTCGATGTTTAAGTGCTTCTACACCTTCTCTATAAGCGGTGGAGGCTTTTTTCAGTTCATCGAACGGCATACTAATTCCAATACTAACTGAGATACTTAAATTTTCTTCAATATTTTCCTGCAACTGTTCCGTTATCTCATATAAAATATCATCCATATTTCCATGATCATTTTCTGTAAAACCAATTAAGATAACAAGAGTATTATCTAGCCAAACAGTTGGCAGTCTTTTATTCAAAGATATAGATTCTTCTACTATATTTGACACCGCAAATGATAACAGATCTTTATCTTTTTGCTCATAGTTAGAATTCTCTAATGTATCTATCTGTAACGTTAATACTGAATGATTAGTCCAAGTATCTACAATAGTACTTAGACCAAAGTATGCAATTTTTTCCGATACTTCCGTTGACTTAAAATTCCCAAGAAATAAGCGATTCAAAAATATTGCTTGTACTTGCTTTGAATGATCTTTTAATTCTAACTCCATATCAGTTTTTGATGAAAATAAATGTTTTACTTGTTGTTCAATGATCTCAAATTCAGTTTCTTTTTTTCCATTTTCATCTGGAATTTGATCTTGTATATACTTAACAACCCGATCCACAGGAGAATACAATCGCTTCGATATAATTAAAACACTTATTAGAGAAATAGCTATCATTGTTAACATCACGTAAATAGTAAACCATCCAATTTTTTTAGCATCTCTTGTTAAGCTGTCTATAGAATGATAGGTTAAATACGTCCAATTATTAAAATCTGATTGGTGATACGTAACAGTATACGGGTTATTGTCAAAGAAAGTATCGAATTGACCTATCTCATCATTCATTAATTCCATATTTTCAATGTAACCCGCATCTTGTAATGTCTTTCCAATCATATTTTCATCATGATGTACAATAATTTTTTGATTCTCGTCCACAATTAAAAACACTTCTGATTCCATATCAATTTGAACTAGGTCTGCTAATTGACAAGCTGGAATGTTTGCAATTGCTAATCCATACTTGGCACTTGCTTTAATAGGAAGTTGTTTAATTAAGCTAACTGTGTAGCCACAATCAGTTTTTGTAAAATTAGGAGAAAAATCAGTATTGTCAATTAAAACCCAAGAGGATCTTACTTCTAAGTCAAAAAATGTTTCATACATTTCTCTATCTGAGTGTTCATTTAATCGATAAACCCCTACGTTATTAAGTAACCAATTATTATTTTTATTTATGATGATAATATCATCGACACTAGTTTCCATAGATTGTAGGGTAATTAACTCCCTTCTCAGTTCTCGATGAATTAAAAAGTCATAACCAATCATATGAACATCTAACGCGTCCATCATCATATTTGAATCTATAATTGAATTTAATGAGTGATTGACAGTTCTTAAAATTTGTTCAACATTGGAATTAATTTGTCTAATGGAGTAAAGCTTCTCTTCATTTACTTTTGCTTGAATCTCATTTGTTGATTGAACGTAAGAAAAAGTTCCAACTATAATAACAGGTAATATACTAATTAAACATCCAAACATAATTAATTTTGAAAATAAGCTTCTACTTCTCATTGTAATTCCCCCAGGTATAACGACGTTAACTAGTACATAGAAAGTACATAAAAATTGATTACGCTTCCAACAATAGAAATTTATTACCCAATTTTACTTAAGTAAGTATAATTTATTTTAATTCTTTTTACAGTATTTTTTAAAAATGTTCTTATAATTGTTATATTTTTATGTTTTAAAAGTAGACAGCAGAAAATTGTCGAAGAATGCTATTGACCTCCTACTATTATACCACTACTAAAGTGATTTTTTTAATTTTTATTATCTTTCTTTCATGTTTTTAACTATTAAATGAACTTATTGTGATAATAATTTCATATACTTAAAACTATGGTAAAATATAATAAGTAAACGCTTTAAATAATTGAGATATCTAATGTTAAAAATGTATTGTTAAAAGATAGAGAGAAGAGGGATATATTATGCAAATGGGTGGATTAATGGGTGGTTTTTATCGAGTAAGTGAATGGATCATGAGGCTAGCATATGTTAATTTATTGTGGATATTATTTACAACAATTGGCTTATTTTTCTTTGGTTTTATGCCTGCTTCAATAGCAATGTTTACCATACTAAGAAAATGGATTTTAGGTGAATTTGATATTCCGGTTTTTAAAACTTTCTTCGGTACATTTAAAACAGAATTTATAAAAGGAAATATCTTTGGACTGGTAATTCTGATCATTGGTTATATTCTCTATATAGATTTACAATATTTATCTCTTGTAGAAGGAACGTTGCACACGGTACTATTAGCTGTATTGTTCTTAGCTGGTATTCTTTACCTAACATTCACATTCTACATTATCCCTGTATATGTACACTATGATCTTAAGTTAAAAGAATATTTCAAGTTTGCAATCTTGATAGGCATTACAAATTTCCATATTACTATTTTAATGGCTGTAGGTATAGCAGCACTTTATTATATATTTATGAGAGTTCCAGGATTAATTCCCTTCTTTAGTGTTAGTGTAACTGGTTTATATATTATGTGGCTTGGTAATCTCGCATTCAGAACACTAGTTTCAAAAAAAGAAAAGTATGAACAGAAGCAAAAAGAAAAGGCAGAAAATGCTTCTACGAATGAGTAAAATATAAGAAGAAGACCTTACAATGTAAGGTCTTCTTCTTATATTTTATCTTGTATAATTTACTTTACTAAGCTCTCTACACTTGCTTTCATACCTTCATCAACAATTTGTTGGAGGTATGAAGTAACAGCGTCAGTTAAACCAGGAATTTGATTTAAGTCTTCACTCCAAATGCTCTCATCAGCTAATAAAGTCGTTACTAGTCCATTGATGCTCATTTCACCAGCTTCAAATTTACCCCATCCAGTTGCTAATGCTTCAATAACGTTATCATTTTCTCTCATTGTATATTCTACACCATTACGGTTACCAATTAACGCATTCTCTTCTTGACGAATTGGACGATAGAAAGCAAATAGTGACGCAAGTGAGAAAGTAATCGTTTTTGGAAGAGTTCCTTCACTTTCTACATAACGTTTTACTGAAGGTAATAATCTTGATTTAAACTTGTAAACTGCATTTAAGCCGATATCAGTTAAATAGTGTTTCGTATATGGATTTAGGAATCGTTCTGTAACAGCTTCTACAAATGCAACTTTTTCAGATTCTTCCGAGTGAACCGTGGGCATTATTTCTGAAAAACCTTGGTTAACGAATTTACGTAATGTTTCATTTTCCATTACTTCTAGAACCATATCAACACCATATAAGTATGCAGCTGAGAACATCATTGTATGCGGACCGTTTAAAAGGCGCACTTTTAATTCACGGTGTGGTGTAATGTCTCCCCATTTGATGTTTAATCCAGCTTTGTGGAACGGAAGTTTTTCTTGAACCTCTTCATCTCCATCTACTGCAAACATGTGGTATGGTTCACCAACTACGATTAGATTATCTTTATAACCTAACATTTCTGTCACTTCGTCGATAGTATCTCTAGGATAACCAGGTACGATGCGGTCTACTAACGTATTACAGAATTTATTGCTTTCTTCTAACCAAGTTGTAAATTCAGCAGGTAAATTCCACTCTGATGCTAATTGAAGAACTAGTTCTTTTAGCTTCACTGCATTTTCTTCGATTAACTCACAAGGAACAATTACTAATCCAGAATCTGCACTTCCGTTAAACGCTTTGTAACGGTGGTAAAGTAATGCGGTTAATTTAGCTGGATATGATTCAGGAACTACACCTTCTGTAAATTCTTCTTGAACATAGGTAATACCTGCTTCTGTTGTATTGGAGATGACGATTTCCAAGTCAGATGATGCTGCAACAGCTAGTACCTCATCCCACTGATTATAAGTATCTAATGCTCTAGAGATAGAAGAGATAACTTCACTCTTATCTACCACTTGACCATTTTGAACACCTTGAAGTACTACTGTATATAGACAATCTTGTTCATTTAACATGTCGATCATTTTTCCAAAGTTAATAGGCTGTGCTACAACTACTTTACCGTTAAATACTCCTTTATTATTCATTTGTTGAATAAGCCAGTCGATAAAGCCACGAAGGAAGTTACCTTCTCCAATTTGTAATACTTTTTCTGGTAAGTTTTCTTGAATGTTATATTCTACAGCTGCATTCATGTCTGCTTTTGTTAGTGATTTGTTTAACTGTTTCATAGTACACCTCTTCTATTTTTTATAATTTGCTTTTTGTCTACCCTGAAAATACGTAATATCATTAGTTGTTAACTTATCTAGTATTACTAATCCTGTGGGCTCATATTTCATTCGCTACTGCCCACTCCTTTCCAGTGGGGAGTTGCCGAGCCACCTCCACGACTAGGTCACTAAGGTGTCTCGCCCCTACTCTACTTCCCACTGGAGTTCGTGGACTTCCGCTCATTCCATATAAAGTGAATAGTACTACAATACTAACATCATATTTTCATCCATCATGAAGTAACTACTCTTAGGCTGAAGCTCTTCAATATTATTCTCAGAATCTATCTTTCTCAGAAAATATTAATTCTTATAGTATAACTCCATCTTTAAAGATGGAAATTTCTTTAAAGCCAAATTTTTCATTATTTGTCTTTAATTCACCTGATGCTAGTTTAATGATGTATTCAAAGAATTCGTCTGTTAATTCCTCTTTGTCTTTTCCTTCTACTAATTGGCCAGCGTTAAAGTCAATCCAGTTTTTCTTTTTATTGTATAAATCAGAATTTGTTGAAATTTTTACTGTTGGTACTGGACCTCCAAATGGAGTACCACGACCTGTAGTAAATAGAACAATATGTGCTCCAGATGCAGCTAATGCTGTTACAGATACTAAATCATTTCCTGGACCTTGTAATAGTGTTAATCCTTCTTCTTTCATACGATCACCGTATGGAAGAACATCCACTACTTCAGCAAATCCACCTTTTTGAACATTTCCTAAGGATTTTTCTTCTAATGTTGTAATTCCACCTTTTTTATTTCCAGGTGATGGGTTTTCATATACATTTTGATCATGCTTTATGAAGTATTCTTTAAAATCATTTACTAAATCGACGATTTTAGTGAATGTCTCTTCATCTTTTGCTCTTTCCATTAGCATTTCTTCTGCACCAAACAATTCAGGAGTTTCAGTTAAAATAGTTGAACCTCCGTGAGAAATAAGTTTGTCTGAGAATGAACCTAATAGTGGGTTACCAGTAATACCAGAGAATCCGTCAGATCCACCACATTTTAAACCGACCTTAAGTTTAGAAACTGGAACAGGCTGACGCTCAAAAGTTTTAGCATAGTCTACAAGCTCTTCCATGAGTTCCATCGCTTCGCCAATTTCATCTTGTGCTACTTGTACTTCTAAAAATTTAACACGTCTTTCGTCGTACTCACCAAGTACTTCTTTAAATACATCGATATAGTTATTTTCACAGCCAAGACCCAAAACTAGAATTGCTGCTGCGTTTGGATGATGAACCATATTACTTAAGATCTTTTGCGTATTATGAAGGTCATCACCTAACTGCGAACAGCCGAATAAATGTGAATAATGATACACACCATCTATTTTTTCGTCTTTGAATTGCTCGTTTGCCATTTTCGCAACAATTTCACATGTTTTATTAATACAGCCTACAGTATTAATAATCCATACTTCATTACGAATTCCTACTTCACCATTTTCACGAACGTACCCATTAAAAGTTCTCTCTGAAGTGCCTTTTTTAACCTTAGAAGGTTTCGGATTATAACTATAATCTAGGGTTCCCTCAAGATTTGTTTTTACGTTGTGCGTATGAACCCAAGATCCTGCTTCAATTGTTTCTTTTGCACTACCAATTGGAAAACCAAATTTGATAACGTTCTCATTTTGAGCAATTGTATCAAGTGCAATTTTATGTCCTGATGGAATATCTTCTTTTATTGTTATTTCTTTATCTTCAAATTGTAATACTTCGCCTTCTTTATATTCCTTTAACGTCACCACTACGTTATCTGTTTTATTAACATGTAAATGTGTAGATGCCATAATGTCCTCCTTATTAATCGTTGTTTTATTATAAAATAACAACGTTGTTATTTTTATTATAAGTCTCTATGAAATAGATGTCAATCTACAAAAATACATTTGTTTTATTATTTTTGTAGATTGACAATTTTTTGGTTGTTAACCCTTAAAATACGTAATCTCAATTGGAGGTTAACTTATCTAGTATTCCTAATATTGTTGGTTTTTATTCCATTCGCTACTGCCCACGTCCTGTGGGCAACGGCGTCATGTCGCCATCCTGGCTCCCGTCTGCTACGGTGTCTCGCCTCTGCTCTGCTTCCCACTGGAGTTCCGTGGGCATTCGCTCATTCTATAGGAAGTTGATGTTTCTAAAACATCTTATAACGTATTTTCATCCTCCATGGTGCAAATTTCAACTTGCATGGGGCATAAAAAATACCATTAATTTCTATACAAAGTTTATTTAGTAACTTTTTGTTGAATATTTTCGATATAGTATTTTGATTCTTTCATTTGATGTGGTGGCTGAGCTTCTTCCATAATAATATTGCAGTGTGGTTTATATTTAGCTAGTAGCTCCATGTAAAGTTCATAATTCATTTGTCCTTTGCCTGGAGGTACTGTAACAACCTCATTATCTTTCCAGATTCGGTCTTTCGCGTGACAAGCAACGATCCTACTCCCTAATAAATCAAATGCTTCACGGATAACTTCATCTTGATTATCCAGATTTCCTTCGTGTAGCAAATTTCCTGGGTCTAGTACGACACCAATTTGAGAAGAAGGAATTTCTTCTAGCATTGCCAATAATTCCTTTGCTGTTCCAATAAGGTGATCATTTGCAGGTTCAATTCCTACGATTACTCCCCATCTTCCTGCTTCTTCTACGATTTCTTCAATCGTTTCCTTCAGTCTTGCCCAATCGTTTGCATCTGCTTCTCCATTCGGTTTCCCTACCTCAAAGGCAACAACGGGCGCACCTAGGAAGCTAGCATATCGAACAAGCTCTTTACATCTTTCAATATTTTCACGTAACACCTCTTCATCACGATCAAAGAAATGCAAATAGCAAGCTAGAACCGAAATAGAAACACCATGTCTAGCGAATTCATCTTTTATTTCTTTTGCTAATCCAGGGTTTAATAAACCAGGCTTATTGAAGTCGTAATCCTCTATCGCTTTCCATAAAGCTAGTTGTACGTGTGTAAACCCTTGAGAACTCACCTCATATGCAAGCTGTTTATACGGTAATTTCCCAAATAAGTGTGCTAAAACTCCTACAGACATTTTTTAAATCCCCTTCCAAAAAAAATAGATAGTTTTTATTCTTTCCCTTTTTCTTCATTCCACATTTTTATAGGATCTCCTGCAACATTATAAATCTCTTTTATAAGCTCAGTAGCAATTTTTGCAGATTCACCAGTAATAAAAGGCGCATCGTCTTTTTCAATAGAAGAAATGAAATCCTTCGCTAAGTATAAAAACAACTGTTCATTTGAATTGTCTCTTGTAAAACGAGGTAATGATTCACTAGGAACATCAAACATTGTAATTTCCTCATAATTTGCTGCAATGGATCCTAAGGTTCCTGAAATTTCTATCCCTTCTTGCTTCATTCCAAAACTAGCTGTGGAGGCTTCAATCATTCCAATGGCACCATTCTTATATTTTACTACAGCATAACCGTGGTCTTCCGTTTCGATATCATGATAAACTTGAAACCTTTTTGCTTGAAGAACTTCATCATAACCATTTCCTAACCATAAAGCTAAGTCAATAATGTGACTTCCTTGTTGAATAAAGGGGCCACCACCATCTATCTCAACCGTACCATGCCATGTATTGTAGTACTCTTTCGGTCGGAAGTGCTTAATAGTAACATCTACAACCGTAATTTTCCCTAGTTTTCCTGAATCAACTACTTCTTTTACAAAACACAAATGTTCAATAAACCGTCTCATATAGGATACTGCTAATTTGACATTTTTATCGTTACAGCTTTTTATCATTTCATTTTGTTTTTCTATAGAAATGTCCAATGGTTTTTCACATAGACAATGAAGACCTAACTTCGATGCTGTCATGACACCTTCATAATGAAGTGCATTTGGTGTACAAATTACCGCTGCAGTAGCATTGCTTTCCCTAGCAACATCCTCAATAGATATTCCAAAGTGAGGAATAGAATGTAGCTTAGCATACTCTTGTACTCGATCCATATCTCGACCAACAACACCAGCGATTCTTACGTTGTCCATGTTAGAAAAAGCTTTTACATACGCTTTACTTATGTTTCCATGACCAATTAACAGTAAATTATGTTGTTTCTCCATTACATTTCTCCTAACTTAATAGATTACGATAATGTAACTTTTCCTTCTCCGATTTGCTCTTCATTCACAGACGTATTTTTACAATTCTCTAATGTAAATGGTGAACCTTCTTTCACTAGCATTGTTGCATTAGAGAAGTGGACATTCAAGCATTGAGAACCAATAACACCTTTTACAGAAGTAAACGATAAATTCTTGAAAAATAGATTTTCCAGTGGCATTTCAGGTAAACCCTTTAACAAGATACCTGTTTGAGCACCTGTACTTACAACATTTTCAATAGAAACATTTCGGAAAATAGGAGTTTCTTCCGTGACAGGAACTGTTCCCTTTACAACATCTTCATCTGAGATCTCATAAAACATATGGAATACGATAGCTTCCCCTTTAATGTTATTCATTCGGATATCATTAATTACTATATTTTCTACTACACCACCACGTCCTCGTGTGCTTTTAAAGCGTAGTCCTGTGTCCGTTCCATAAAATGTACAATTCGTTACTTCCACGTTCCTAACTCCGCCAGACATTTCACTACCAACGACAAATCCTCCATGGCCACTGTACACTTCACAGTTACGAATGATCACATCTTCCGTTGGTATTCCCAGCTTTCTTCCTTCTGCGTTTTTCCCAGATTTTACACAAATAGCGTCGTCCCCAACATCAAATATACAGTTCTCTACGATGGCATAACGACACGATTCTAAATCTAAACCATCGCCATTTTGTGAAAACCAAGGATTTCTTATTGTAACGTTCCGCATTGTAATGTGCTTACAAATCCAAGGGTGTACATTCCAAGCAGGAGAGTTTTGAAACGTTGGTCCATCTATTAGAATATAGTTACTCTTTCGAATACTAACCATATTTGGACGTAAAAACTCTCTAATTTCCTCATAATCTTCTATGTTGGTAGAGCCCTTTTGACGAAGCTCCTTTACTTTTTTTGCTCCATTCATAGCATTCTCAGTTGGCCACCATATTTCCCCATCTTTATCTACTACTCCACCTGATTTCAACAACTTGTTCCATTGCATCTCTGTCATTTTAAAACGCTTTATTGGTCTCCATGCTTCTCCAGAGCCATCAAACGTTCCTGCTCCAGTTATTGCAACATGTTCTAAGTTTTCCCCGTCAATTGGTGATTTGCAACGAATTACTTCCTCTCCTTCAAACGTGGATTGGATAAGGGGATACTCTTCAAAGTTTGGAGTGAATAAAACTAGTGCACCAAATTCTAAGTGTAGATTTATTTTACTTTTTAACGTAATTGGACCTGTAAGCCAAATACCTGGTGGAACAATAACTTTTCCTCCACCTTTATCTGAACATGCTTCTATTGTTTGTTGAAAAGCTTCTGTATTGAGATGTACTCCATCACCAATTGCTCCATAATCTGTGATTGAAAAAGTAGTTTCTGGGATAATAGGTGATTGAACTGAAAACGTTGGTAATTGTATTTTTTGAAATAATGACATGTTGTCCTCCTAAATTTGCTAATCAATATAATCTACTAATGGTAAGCTATGATTCTTGCATTCATCTATCACTAGTTGTGCAATTTTATTTGCACCATATTCGGAAAAATGAGTATCATCTTTTTCGCCGTTTGGATAGTTTTCCTCTTCTCCAGGTTCAAACCACAAAAATAATTTTTTTGAAGCTTCTGGGCCAAGGCTTTCAAGTAATTGTTTGCTTTTTTCACCCAAATCAATAACAGGAACGTCTAATCTCTTTCCTAACTCTTTGATTGCCAAAGGATAATCACCATGCGTCTCAAAGAACACCCCTTGTTCATCAAAGCTTCTTCTTTGTACAGGGGTTACAAGAATTGGAGAAGCACCCTTCTCTAGTGCCAGTTCAATATATGTTGTTAAATATTGTTGAAAGGTTGTAAAAGGTTCTGTATGCCTCTCAGGATCCTCTTTTTCATCGTTATGTCCAAATTGAATGATTAGAATATCACTAGACTCAATAATTTCTTCTACTGGTACAAATCTTTTTTCATCCAGAAAACTTTTGGAGCTTCTTCCAGATGCAGCTTCATTCCTAATTTCGATCTGATCATTCAGATAATTATGTAGCACTTGCCCCCAACCTGCTCTAGGTGCCCTTGAGGAATCATAGCTTGACACTGTAGAATCCCCTACCAGAAATAACCTTACTGTTGTCATATAAAACCTCCAAAATAATTTGGCTATACTTACAGTATAGTAAGAAACGATGGTTTAAGTAATAATCATTATCTAAGATATTAGATAGAACTCCTTTTCTAATAATGAGTATGCTAGATTGTGATATGTTGATTATTCGTTTTTATGTGAATTCAAAACATCTTCACTATTTTCTTTGGAGCGGAATCCTAATTCACGAGTAGCGTCAGAGGTATCCCACGGTTTTCCATCATTATCCGAAACACCATAATACGTTTCAAAGCTAGATTTAGATTCAATGGCTAGTCCAAATAATTCAACTAGATCTTTGTCTGATAGTAACGTTTTCTCTAGTCTTGGCTTCTCTTGAATTGCTTTCTTCTCATCTCCCGGTGGTACAGAAGCAATTCGTATATTTATAACAGATACGTCACGATGCTGAGAAAAAATAAATCCAGCTTGCTCTGAAGCAAGCTTCAACACTCCATACAGACTCCTCATATAAGGATAGTCAGTTACATTAATCTCTCTACCTAAGAGTGAATTTCCTTCTTCCTCATAATAATCAGTAACATGATTGCTACTTGCAAAAATTACTTGTGGAATATTGTAATGAGAAGCGACTAATAAGATATAATACGATGCTTTGAAAAAAACATCTGTCATCTTTTCAAATTTATCAATTTCTGGAACAGGCTCTCCCGTCTTTGTGGCAAGTAGATTAATGATCGTATCAGTGTCCTTAGGCATCTTATTCAGAAGTTCATGGTAATTGGTTGCATCTACTTCGATACATTCTATCTCTGCATTTGGATCATCAAACGATTGGTCCATTGCAATAATTTCATGTTTTTTCATTAATCCATGAATTAGTGTTCTCCCTACATTTCCTGCTCCACCTATGATTACTACTTTTTTCATGGTAAAACCAGCCTTTCTAACTATGGTACATAGTATTTTTTCCACCCTTTGTGAAAACTATGTAAGGTTAGAAAAGCTTGTAGTCGCACTCTTTTCCCTATGTAAAGTTCCACTACCTGTTTGGAAGCTTTTATTGGCCAGTTCTATAACTTATTCATAATTGGGGCGGTCTTTAAACTCAGTTTATCTGCCATTTCATCCTCTTTTTCAGATCCATATGGTCTTTAAACCTCGTTTACCTAAGGCTTCAAAAAAAGACAACAGCCTTCGTTACACTGTAGCGAAGGCTGTTTTGTTCAAGCATCATTCGCTGCTTGATTTTTATTATAGGTTAAAGTAGTTCTTCGGATTGTTGTAGCAAATATCTTGAACAATCTGTCCTAATAGTTTGTAGTCTCTTGGTGCCTCTCCGTTTTCAACCCAGCTCCCAATAAGATCACATAAAATCCGACGGAAGTACTCATGACGAGTATAAGATAGGAAGCTTCTTGAATCTGTTAACATTCCAACAAAGGAACTTAAAATACCAAAGCTAGCAAGGTCCTTCATTTGCGCAAGCATACCTTCTTTTTGGTCTAAGAACCACCAACCAGAACCAAATTGGATTTTCCCTCTCGCTCCGCTAGCTTGGAAGTTTCCAATTGCAGTTGCGATGATATGATTATGGATAGGATTTAGGTTATATACAATCGTTTTTGGTAATTCATTTGTGCTATCAAGTTCATTTAAAAATCCATTTAACGATCTTGCTAAGTCAAAATCGTGGATAGAGTCAAATCCTGTGTCTGGACCTAGTTCATTGAAACGACGTTTGTTGTTGTTACGAATTGCTCCAATGTGTAATTGCATTACCCATCCTAAAGAACTATATAATTTCCCTAGGAAAACAAGCGTATATGTTTTGTACTTTTCTTCTTCTTGTGGACTCACCGTTTGACCATTTAATGCTCTTTCAAAGATAGCAGCTGCTTCCTCTTGAGTACATTCTGCAAACGGTAATGTTTGAATTCCGTGGTCAGACACACGGCAACCTACTTCATGGAAAAAATCAGCTCTTTTTTCAATCGCTTGTAGTAAGTTCGCATAGTTCGTAATTTCCACTCCTGCAGCTTCGCCAAGTTGAGAAACATATGATGCAAACTCTGGACGACCAATTTCAACCGCTTTATCTGGACGGAATGTTGGTAATACTTTTGTTTCAATAGCAGCATTTTCTTTAATAGCTTTATGATATTCAAGATTATCAATAGGATCATCTGTTGTACAAATATATTTCACATTGGATTTTGCAATGATCTTTTGAGTAGTATAGTCCTCTTTTTGCAATAAAGCATTGCAATGATTCCAAATATCTTCACTAGTGTCCTCATTTAATAATTCATCAACGTCAAAATAACGTTTCAGCTCTAAATGTGTCCAGTGATAAAGTGGGTTACCAATCGTATAAGGAACTGTTTTTGCCCATTGTTGGAATTTTTCATGGTCTGATGCTGTTCCAGTGATTAAGTTTTCATCAACACCAAGTGTTCTCATTGCTCTCCACTTATAATGATCACCATGTAGCCAAATTTCAGAAATATTAGCAAACGATTTATTTTCAGCTATTTCTTTTGGACTTAAGTGACAATGGAAATCATGAATCGGCATTTGTTTTGCGTAGTCATGGTAAAGTGTTTTTGCTGCGTCATTACTTAATACAAAATCATCATGAATAAAAGATTTCACAAGTAAATCCTCCTTGAGTTTATTTATATCCATCTAATGCAAACGTTGTTATTTTTTTTTACAAAACACAACATTTCTATCTTGTTGTATTTTGTTTACCTGCTACGATGTTTTCTACCTCAACAAGAGTCGGTGCACCTTCCCAGTCACCTTTAAACTGAGTCGCTAATGCTCCCATCGTGTTTGCACGAGTTAGCGCTTTCGGAACAGATGTTTGAAGTACTCCTTCACTTAAAACGTTCTCTTCATCTAATAATACAGATAAGAATCCAGCAGCAAATGCATCTCCTGCTCCAACCGTATCAACGACTGATTCTACCTTGAATGGATCACCATATAAAACTGTGTCAGCGAATTTAGCCATAGATCCTTTTGTACCTAATTTCAGTACTACTAATTTTGCACCCATATCAAGAAACGCTTGACAGTATTCTTCTTCTGTTTTACTTCCTAACAAAAATTCTGCCTCATCCAAACCTGGCATAAAAATATCGCAAAGTGGAATTAATGATAATAGAGTATCTCTAGCAACTTCTTCACTCCAAAGCTTTCGACGAAGGTTCGGGTCAAAGGAGACAGTTAATCCTTGTTTTTTTGCTTCCTTCATTGCTTCAACAACTAAGTCCGTAGTATTCTCGCCTAATGCTGGTGTGATACCTGTGACGTGAAAATGACGAGCATCTTCAAACCACTCTGTTTTTACATCTTCCGGTTTGAATTTACTAGCAGCTGAGTTTCTACGGTAGTAATATACATTAGGGTCACCATACCCTTTTGATTCCTTGAAAAAAACTGCAGTTGGTGCTTGGTCGTCACGAATGACATGTGTCACGTCAACACCTTCACCAGCTAAGGTAGACATAATCGTACCAGCAAATGGATCATTTCCTAGTCGACTAATCCATCTAGTTTTTTTCCCCAATCTACTCATTCCTAAGGCTACATTAGACTCTGCTCCCCCAACAGATTTTGAAAACATTGGGGCATATGCGATGGAACCTTCAGGCATAGGTTGAAATAAAATCATGCTTTCACCAAGAGTTACGAAATCAACTTTAGGTAAAGAACTCATGTTTATACCCCTTTCACCTTTTCAACAAACTGTTTAGCTAAAAGTGTAATTTCATCATATTTTTTCTCTTGAATTAATTGTTTGTTTACTAGATTTCCACCTAATCCTACAGCAATTGCACCAGTAGATAAGAAATCGTTTACGTTATCAAGATTAATTCCGCCTGTGCACATCATTGGAATGTGACCTAGTGGTCCACGAATATCTTTTAAGTAATTTACACCTAGCGCACCAATTGGAAATACTTTTACAGCAGTGGCACCAAGACTGTATGCACGAACGATCTCAGTTGGAGTTAATGTTCCAGGCCAAACGTCCACGCCTTTTGATACTCCATAATCAACAACACTTTCATCTAGGTTCGGAGATACGATATATTCCGCTCCTGCAGAGATAGCATCTTTCGCCATATCTAAGTTAAGTACAGTACCTGCACCAATTGCTAAATCATCTCCGAATTTTTCTTTGCAATCTGCAATCATCTTTAATGCACCATCGGTATTTAATGTGATTTCTAAAAATTTGATTCCACCATCTAATAGTGCTTGTGCAGTTGCTTCCCCTGATTCATATGAAATTCCACGAATAATTGCAACTAATTTTTCTTGTTGTAATAACTCTAAATTTTTACTCATTTCCCTATCTCCTACTCTAAAAATAATTTACTTACTAAAACGTTTACTTTGTTTATTATACTACGTGTTTTCCAGTAGTTCATACAAGTTTTCAATAAAAAATTTGACGATTCTAGTACGAATTCTATCTTTTTATACACATAAAGTACCTGATAGTTAACCAGGTACTTTATGAAAAATATTATTTAAGGTCTTCCATCTTGATGAAGTCCATATCAGTAAATGTATAGTTCTCTCCAGCCATTGCCCAAATAAAAGTATAGTTTTTCGTACCTACACCAGAATGAATAGACCATGGTGGTGATAGAATTGCTTGCTCGTTTTTCACTAATAAATGACGAGTCTCACTAGGCTCACCCATGAAGTGGAAAACTCTTGAATCTTCGTCCATATCAAAATATAGATAAGCTTCCATACGACGATCATGAACGTGTGCTGGCATTGTGTTCCACATGTTGTTTGGCTCTAGAAGTGTCATACCCATCATTAACTGGCAACTTTGAATTCCGTCACCATGGATGTATTTATAAATTGTACGATTGTTAGATTCTGCATCAGATCCAAGTTTCGTTGGAGTTGCTTCTGAGATAGGAAGAACTCGTGTTGGATATTCTTTATGTGCTAAAGAAGATACAATATAGAATTTAGCTGGGTTGGAAGCATCTTCACTATGTAAAGTTACTTCTTTTTTCCCTAATCCTACATATAAGCAATCTCTTTTGTTTAATTCGTACTCTTCTCCGTCAACAACAATTTTTCCTTTTGCTCCAATATTAACGAAGCCAACTTCTCTTCTTTCAAGGAAATATTCTGTTTTAAGGCTATCGCCAGCGTCTAATAATAGTCCTTCAGAAGTAGGAATTGCTCCCCCAACTACAACTCTGTCGTAGTGAGTGTATGTTAAATTGATTTTTCCTGCTTCAAACATATTTTCAATTAAGAAATCTTTTCTTAATCTTTCTGTTGAATAACTCTTAAAATCTTCTGGATTTGTTGTATGTCTAATATCCATCAATACCGACTCCTTTTTTATAATCTAACATCTATATCTATAGAATGTTTTGGGTCATCAAAGAATTATTTTTTTATCAAGAACTCATCCATCCGCCATCAACACATAAAATGTGTCCAGTTACATAGCTAGATGCTTCAGATGCTAGGAATACAACAGGTCCTTTTAGGTCTTCAGGAGTTCCCCAATCACCTTTTGGAATTCTTGATAGAATGAAGTTACTACGGTCTTCATCCGCACGTAATGGAGCTGTGTTTGCAGTTGCAAAGTATCCAGGCGCAATAGCGTTTACATTTACACCTCTACCTGCCCACTCATTTGCAAATGATTTCGTAATACCTGCAACAGCATGTTTACTAGCTGTATAAGAAGGAACGCGTAATCCACCTTGGTAAGAAAGCATAGATGCTACGTTAATAATTCTTCCAGAACCATTTTCTAACATATGTTTCCCAATTTCACGACATAATTTAAATACTGCATGTTGGTTTACATCGATTACATCATGCCAATCTTTATCAGAGAAGTTTTCTGCTTCCATACGACGAATAATTCCAGCGTTATTAACTAAAATATCAATTTTATCTACAAATTGAAGACTTTCTTTTATAACGCGATATACTTCTTCTTCTTTGGATAAGTCTGCAGTAATTTCAAAATATTTTCGTCCTAAAGCTTCTACCTTTTCTTTCGTTTCAGGAGTTGGTTCATAACCTACACCAATAATGTCTGCGCCAGCTTCAGCCAATCCTAAAGTCATCCCTTGCCCTAAACCTTGTCCAGATCCTGTAACTAGTGCTACTTTACCTTCTAATGAAAATGCTGCTTTCATAATCAATTACCTCCCAGTAATTCCTAATATATTCTTTTGTTTTATTTCGGTTCGTTTTTGTTCGTTTCCAGTTTGATTATAGCACCAAAATGAACATGTGGCAATAAACCTTTTATTATTTTTTTTCCATTGATGCAAATGTTACAGAAACATCCTTCGTTTCTAGTTCTTTGCGAATATGAGGATCTATTTTGTCATCTGTGATAATATCATCTATCTCATGAATCTGTGCAAATTGAATAAGTGCAACCTTTTCAAATTTAGTTGAATCCACTAATAAGGTAACACGTTCCGCACTTTGTATAACCTGTCTCTTCCAATCTGCATGTAAACTATGAAGTACAGTTAACCCATGTTGTACTGATACCCCAGTTGTTCCAAAAAAAACTCGTTTCACACGAATTCTTTTTAAATAATCAGTAGCTTCTGCTCCTATTAATGAAGAAGAAGTACCAATTCTAGTGCCACCTAAAACCAATAACTGAACTAATTCTTTACTTAATAATTCAGTAGCAATTTTGATATCGTTTGTAATTACTGTTACAGGGAAGTCACCTAATAATCTAGCCAAGGCTTGAGTAGTGCTGCCTCCATCCATCAAGATCGTTTCTCCTGGTTCAATCAATTTTAAAGCTTCCATGGCAATAGCAGTTTTCACATCACTTCGTAGTGATTGTCTTTCATCGATAGGAAAAATCCTGCTTTCATCTTCTGGCAGTACTGCTCCTCCATGTATCCTTTTAAGAAGACCCTTCTGTTCTAATGATTCTAAGTCAACACGAATCGTTTTTTCTGTAACTCCAAGTAATTGACTTAATTCAGATACTTTTATAATTTTATTTTTATCAAGTTGTTCTAATATATTTTCATATCTCTCCACAGATAACATACTCGGCCTCCATCGTTTGTTATACCCTAAATACCAAATTAATAATCTATTTCCTATTATCGAACGAAAACGAACATTTGTAAACTTAATTATCTAATTTCCATTAATATTTACGTTAGGGTGGAACATCTTTAATGAGAATTTACCGATGTTTTAAAATTAATAGAAGGGTAATAGAAACAAAAAGGAGGGCCCTAACTTATTTAAAACCTACGAAAGGATGATATTAGAATGAAAGCATTATTTTTAAATTGTTCTCTTAAAACTAGTAAAGACCCCTCTCATACAAGTGCCCTTTTAAAGGAAGCCGCAGATTGGTTTGCATCGGAAAACGTAGAAACGGAAGAAATACGAATTGCCGACTACACTGTCATCCCTGGTATGGAACCTGATATGGGAAATGGAGATGAATGGCCAAAAATAATGAAGAAAGTTCTTACTTCTGAAATTTTAATTGTAGGAACTCCTATTTGGATCGGGGAAAAAAGTAGTATTTCCACACTTGTTATGGAGAGGCTTTCTGCATCAAGCGGAGAAACAAATAAAAAAGGTCAAGGAATTTTTTATAATAAAGTAGCAGGTGCCGTCGTAACAGGTAACGAAGACGGTGCGAAAGCTTCTGCCAAATCCCTTTTGTATGGTTTACAGCATATAGGATATACTGTTCCACCAAACGTAGATGCCTATTGGGTAGGGGAAGCAGGTCCTGGACCTTCCTATATGGATACAAACAAAGAGAACGAATTCACAAAAAAAAATATAAAAATGATGACCTATAATTTAATCCATTTCGCCAGAATGCTTAAAGAGCACCCAATTCCAACGAAAGGGAACTCCTAGAGTTAAATTCCATCCGATTTACTTTTCAATAAAAAGATTGGAATCCTAAAGTTGGTTGAGAATCTTGTATTGGTGATTTTAAGAAAAGATGAAGTGAAAAACACAGCTTTTCATCTAAAGGGAAGAAAGTGAGCATAATTGATAGATGAGGACTATTAATTCCTAACTTTATAGCAAACAAGGCTTCTCCATAGTTTAATCAACTAATGAGAAGCCTCTTTTATATTCCTGATGTTAGCAAACTACTTTGAAACCCTTATATATCATAGTTTCAAGGGGAACTGTTATCGTGCGTCCGTCCACCCGTCCTTTATCATGTAATGTAAAAGATTAAGATGGCGACTGCTGATACTAGGGTTCCTGAAATGAGTGTAAAGATGAGTGTTGGTTTAAATACTTCTGCATCTTTTCCTTTAATACCAGCTGTGCTCGTTCCAAGGATGACATTTGCAGGAGAGATGGCATTACCGATGGCACCACCGGCAGATTGAGCAGCTATAACATGGGCTACGGATAGGCCCTCCATGGATTGTGCTACAGATACATGGAGAGGTGCAAATAACACATTGGAGGATGTGTTAGATGAAGTCATAAAGGAGCCCACGATCCCGATGACATTGGCTAAAGCTAAATAGACGACTGGTGGCGAAACCTCGGCTATTCCAAGGGCCACGACCGTTGTTTGACCAGAGCTTCCCATAATCTCTGTCATGGTGAGAAAACCAGTAATGGCTAAGGAGGCACCAACAGCGTTCTCCTTTACTCCAGACCATATTTTCTTACCTGAATCCCCTTCATACATTCCTAATTTACGATACCAGAGATAGGCGAATACAGCTGACAGGAATAAATACAAGCCCGGATGGGTTAATGGAGCAATAGGCGAGTATGCTGCTTCTCCTTCTACTTCAAATCCGTATCCCGTTTCCACTGTTGGAACAGGGGGACCGTATTGAACCTGCTCTAATAAATTCGATATAAAAGGAAGTCCTAAAGCGATGATGGATGAAATCGTTAAAACATAATATGGCATGAAAGCCTTATGGATGGAAATATCAGGTTTTTCTTCAGGATCGCTTGAATGCTCCTCTTCTAAAATATCCGTTTCATCCTCGAGCGTTGTTTTTTCATTGTAGCGCTTGATTTTTGCCAATAGGAAAAGGACACCAAGGGCAATCGTTGCTGGGATGAAGTTACTTAAGGAAGGGTTTATTTGACCTAATAGGAGTTGACCACCCCCATGAATAATGGAGATAATAACCACTGCCAAAAAGCCTTCCTTTACCCCTTTCCATTTTGCAAAAAGCCAGCAAATCATTAAGCCAGCAATCATATTTGGAATCCAAAGAAGAATCCCAGTATATAAAACGGTAATGGCAGTATTCTCAATGGTAACCACGTTTGTCGTTGCAATCCATGCTACGGCTAACGTTCCGAATACATTTGCCCATGCATGTCCAATAAGTGGAATGACAACGGCAGTAACTGGTTTTACTCCAATACCAACAAGCAGTGGTGCCACTACGGCAATGGGTGCACCAAAGCCTGCAATCCCTTGAAGGAAAGAGGCGAAGACCCACCCGAATGCTAGAATTAAGAATAGATAGTTTTTCGTATGCTCTTGAATATCTTCCCGGATGACCGTGAATGCTCCCGATTCTTTCGTAACCTGGTAAAGATATAAGGCTGGCCATACAACTAATAGAATAAAGAAGGCTTCCCAAAGCCCTTTACCGAATCCAACACCTATGTTCTCCAGGGGAGCTTGGAAGAGAGTAAAGGCGATTATTAGCGCCACCCCCATGGAAATCCACCCAGAAACAGGTCCGGACCATTTGAAAAGTACTAGCATTACTAACAATAAAACTAATGGAAGTATTGCAGTTGACCAATGTAGTAAATCTATAGGCAAGGAGTTCTCCACGATAAATTATCTTCCTTTCTTTTAAAAATAAGGTATTTACAGAGGCACCTTAAAGTGAATGCTTCTCCCATGATATTGGAAGAAGCTTCACTTTTTTTACCATACTAATATATTTTTTTAACCAGTTATAAAAAACATCAATATGGCAGCAGCTGAAACGAGGATACCGGAAATAAGAGTAAATACGATAGTGTACTTAAACACTTGCGCATCCTTACCTTTTATACCAGCCGTACTTGTTCCAAGAATGACGTTTGCCGGAGCAATCGCGTTACCGATAGCACCACCTACAGATTGAGATGCTATGACGTGGGGTGTGCTAAGGGCCTGCATAGAATCAGCCACTGAAACGTGGAGAGGAGCAAATAAAACGTTTGATGCTGTATTAGATGAGGTCATAAATGCCCCTACAATACCAATCAAGTTAGCTAAACCTACATACACTACAGGCGGTGACACTTCAGCAATTCCTAGGGCAACTACCGTTGTTTGTCCTGAGCTACCCATAATCTCTGTCATCGTTAAGAAACCGGCAATAGCTAAAGATGCACCAATGGCATTATCCTTCACACCCGACCAAATACTTTTCCTCGCACCATCCTTGTACATTCCTAGCTTTTTAAACCAGAAATAAGCAAAGATGGATGCAATAAACAAGTATAAGCCTGGATGGGTTAATGGAGCAATCGGAGAGTAAGCTTCTTCGCCTTCCACTTCAAAACCATAGCCCGTTTCCACTGCAGGGGTTGGCGGACCCCAATCCACTTGCTCTAATGTATTGTTTATAAAAGGAATACCTAAAGCAATGATGGAAGTAATTGTCAATACATAATAGGGCATAAATGCTTTATGCATAGACATTTTTGGTTTTTCATCATCAAGCTTCTCCTCGTCTGTTTCCTCTAAAATATCTGTTTCCTCTTGAAGCTTTGTTTTTTCCTTATACGTATTCATTCTAGCAAGTAAGAATAAGACACCTAAAGCGACTGTTGCTGGAATGAAATTACTAAGGGTGGGATTTACTAAGCCTAGAAGGACCTGTCCACCACCATGGATCGTCGAGATAACCACGACAGCGATGAACCCTTCCTTTACCCCCTTCCATTTCGCAAACAAATAGCAAATCATAATACCGGCGATGAAGTTTGGAATCCATAAAAGTATCGTCGTGTAAAGAATAGTTGAGGTTGCATTTTCTATATGAACCACATTCGTTGTTGCAATCCAACCTACTGCAAGAGTTCCGAACATATTCGCCCATGCATGACCGATAAGTGGGATAACAACAGCGATAATAGGTTTTACACCAAGACCCACTAGTAATGGTGCCACAACGGCGATTGGTGCTCCGAACCCGGCAATCCCTTGTAGAAAGGATGCGAAGACCCAACCGAATGCTAAAATTAAAAATAAGTAATTTTGTGTATGCTCTTGAATCCCTTCACGAATAGCATTAAAGGCACCAGCTTCCTTCGTTACTTGATAGAGGTAGAGAGCTGGCCATACTACTAATAGGATGAAAAATGCTTCCCAAAGTCCTTTACCAAATCCTACGGCAACATTATCAAGGGGGGCTTGGAAGAGGAAAATAGCAATTAGTAATGCCACACCCATGGCAACCCAACCAGATAACGGACCTGACCATTTTAAACCTACTAGCATGACTAATAATAGAACTAATGGTATAACGGCAAGTGACCAATGTAATAGGTCAACTGGCAACGTATTCTCCACTGTAAATCACTCGCTTTCTGTAAAAAATAGTAGTTTGTTTTTTTCAGATATCTATAAAAATCTAAAAAGGAGGCTTATCGTGAAAATAACAAACTTGTTATCATCCTACGGTTCCGCCTCCTTTTCTTGATTACCAGCTTAAGGCAATTCCGTCTCCACGAGGGTCGGCTCCAGCGCTATAGGTTCCCTTTTCTTGGTCGATGACTATGCCCTGGGCATGTCCCATTTGTTGAGAGAAGCTTTCCGCCAGTTCCACTTCATGGCCCCGATCGGTTAAAACTGTTCCAATGTAATCTGGAATACGAGTTTCTAGCTTTAATGAGGAACTGGACTCTCCCCAAGTTCTACCATACAACCAACGGGGCGCCTCAATAGCTTGTTGAATGTTGTAGCCAAAATCTACAACTCTAGTAAAGAGGGCACATTGTGTTTGGGGCTGTCCTTCTCCTCCCATAGAACCAAATAGCATAAATGGTTTATTATCCTTTGTGGCCATTGCTGGAATGATGGTGTGAAAGGTTCGTTTATTTGGTTCCAGTGTATTTGGATGATCTGGATCTAAGCTGAAAAAGGAACCGCGATTTTGAAGTAGAAAGCCACACCCTTCTGGCATCAAGCCTGATCCAAATTCATGATAGATACTTTGAATTAGAGAAACAGAGTTCCCTTCCTTGTCAACAGCACTCATGAAGGTTGTATCTGTACCACCAAAGACGTTAGGCAGCTCCTCTAATTCATCTATTGGAAAGGCACGATCCATGGAGATGAACTCATCCATTTTTTTCGTGTGTTCATCAGAAAGGAGATTCCTATATGGTATATCAAGGGAAGCCTTATCGGTTACCCATTCATCTCGATAGCGAAAGGATACCTTCGCAGCCTCCACCATTAAATGGTAATAATCAGGAGTATGATCCCCAATGGAGGAGAGGTCGTACTTATCTAAAATATTTAACATCATTAAAGTAGCAATTCCTTGTGTATTAGGTTTTAATTCGTGTACCTGGAACCCTTTATATGTTGTCGATAGTGGCTCTTCCCAGGTGGTTTCGTGCTTCATGAAATCTTCTTTTGTCAGTAGCCCCTCATAGCTTTGTAGAGAGGAAATAACTTTGTCTGCAATTTCTCCTTCATAAAAGGCAGAACAACCTCCCTCTGCAATTTGCTTTAGGGACCATGCAAGATTTGGTTGGTATAGGATTTCTCCAGACCGAATTGGATACCCATCTGGTAAAAAAGTTCTTTTTGTCTCTGGAAATTTGCATAATAGGTCCTTTTTTTCATGAACAAAACGACTAAATTTTTCACTAACGGGAAAGCCTTCCACGGCATATTGAATCGCTCTAGCAAAAAGGGTTTCCCACGGGAGTTTTCCGTACTGTTGGTGTAATTCCCACCAAGCACTAACGGTTCCAGGAACAGTATTCGCTGCTAAGGGACCACGTTCTGGTATTTTCTCTAAACCACGATCGTGATATATATCCCTTGTAACAGTGGCTCCAGAACGACCGCTTCCATTAATAGCCTTAACTTGTTTATCTGACTTGTCCCACACTAAGGAGAATAAGTCTCCCCCAAGCCCAGCCATATGGGGATAAACGACACATAGGACAGTATTTATGGCAATGGCCCCTTCCACTGCGTGGCCCCCTTTTTCAAGAATTTCCTTCCCAGCTTGAGTAGCAAGGTAGTGTGGTGAGGTAACTGCACCATTTTTTCCTTCAACAACTGGTCTGCCAGTTTCATAGAATCCATAAAATCCGCCTTTGTTAAAAGTCATCGTTCAACCTCCAGTTAATTTTTTAAATGTTAGATTAACATGCACATAGTTTTCATTCCCAACACAAATAAAATAAAACATAGGGGCTTTCTCACAGGTTTACTATGGTACAAAACTGTAAATTGCAGACGAAGACGAAATCCACATGCAAAATCAGACAACTTCCATAAACAAAATTACTGTGTAAAAACATTGAAAGGTGGCTGGTACAACAGTGTTTTCTTCACGGAAAAATCCTTTGAAATGATATTTGTATATACTATTCGCTACGGAAATATACTTCGATAAGGTTACACATCGTTCGTGTTCTCCGTTTTTTACAAATAAATAAAAAAATAAGCCCCTGACCAATGAGTGTGTGGCTCAAAGTTAAGGCTTATTTTTCCCCTTGTTAATCCCTATTAAAAGAGAAATAGGATATTGCAGACTGGTAGTGTGAGCACTAAACGATCACTTCCTAAAGTTTAATGATAGAATCATTTCAAATTTACATCATCTATCGAAAAGTTCAGTATCAATACATAATTTACAGTAAATAAAATAACCTGTTCCTTACAATTTCCATTATTGCGCTTTTAAATGTTCCTTCGTTTCCTTTGTGCCTAATTCGTAAATATATTCTAACAGTTCGTCTAGTCCACTTTGAAGCTTTTCCTTATCTGCAACTGCCGAATACTCTTTAAAAGGGCGAACGAAAATATGTTCTTGAAAAATGTCTTTTTTATTTAGCTTATTTATTATTGATTGTAATTTTGTAAATTCTTCATTGTCTGCTTTTATTTCGTATTGTATTGTTCCGTCTGGTATTTCTTCTTCCATGATTTCCACTTTGCTACCTGTTCTAAATGTTACATAGTATGTTTGCTTGTCCATTTTTGTTCCTCCCTTCATCCTTGTTTGCTTTATACCCTATAATAAATAAAAATTAACTTACATTTTTTGCCCATATGAAACTACCCTTTCGCGGACTGAAGAGAACTTATTCTTGGTCATATGCAATTTTAGTATCAAGACAAAACACTTCCTTGAGAAACATTTGGGCACAAGCAAAGGCGCAATATGTTAGAGTTTTGACGAAAAACAAGATTATAATTTAAAGTACTTGAAGAGTAGGAAACGTTGCTCCAAAGTAAAGGCCTCCAGCCCTTTCATACAAGAATAAAAGAGGCTTCTCAATAGTTTAATCAACTAATGGCGCCTCTTTTACTTTTCAATATGTTAGCATTGTGTTAGCAAACTGTAGGAAAACCCTTTTCTATCAAGGGTTCAAGAGGCATATCACATCATGCCGCCCCTAAGGTGAGAGTGTATAATATCTTTACCTTTGTGTGCGAAAAGTGCGGTATATCAGGGTTTTGTTAAATTATTACTGTAACATCTTTAACGGGAATTTATTGTTTTCACTGGATTGCGTTAGCAAGATGTTAGCAAAATCTTGCATATAGAGTTTTACCGTTGTTCACACACTCCACATGAATTGGATGATGATTGTAAATAGAATGGTAATGGTGTAATTGTGTGTTTACCTAAAAATATTACTTATGATACGGTTCACCTTAGTTATTTAAGAGTCAATAAAAATTAAGCATCGGAATCGTTTCATTGCTTTTATTTATATTTGCGATGTAATCCTTATTCAACAAATATGTAATTGTATGATATATATTTTTAACACATGAGCTAATTTCATAATTGTATAATGAAATTAGAGAATAAAATTATTAGCTTCTACCATTTAATATCAGAGAAATTAAGCAAACGAAAACATCCCTTTTATCTTCTTCAATGGCGGGAAGCAAACGATTAAAATTATCCTTTGCCCTTTCTAAGTTCTCAGCAACATTTAGTTTATTAAAACTTTGTTCCAATAAATCCAAGTCATGCTTTAGAATAATACATTGTTCATCATTAATTTCGTTTTTCTTTAAACAATCCTCTAAAAAATCTATGCCTTCCTTTTTCATACCACTTTTTAAGTAGGCTTTAGATAATTTATCAATAACAAACAGAGAAGGATTACGAAGATAATACTTGCTCAAAATTGTAACCCTATAAATAGGCGGGAGTGTGCTAAACACTGTAGGAACCCACGATCCATTTACAAGATCACCAAAACCATTTTTTATAAAATAAACATGAAATATTTCTAAAGAAAATTGCTTAATGATACCAAGTGCATCATCAATGTCGTGAGCTTTGTATTCTCCTTCTTCTCCTTTATGCGCTCCTTTATTACCAATTACCTTTGCCTGCAATAATTTTTCTACTAATGCACTATCCATAAATGCCTTAGTAGCATTGATTTTGTCATGAAGTTTATATCTCGCCCACTTGTTTTTAATTTCAGGAGATACAAATTCAATGACGATTTCATCGCATACATATTCTAAGCAAATCCTAATATCTACAGCTCTATGATGAGCCTTTTGTTCAGTATCACCAGCATAAAGATAATATTTTCTTGATAATGGTGATATTAATGGTAAATTAATCTCCATGCTTTTCATACCTCATTAAAATAAATTTATCCTACCAGATTGAAATATCATCTATGAAATGTCCGGAAAATCAGGGTCAAAGTCGCAGTATTCTGACTCGAAAAATGCCCGGTTATGCTACAAAACCAGTACATATAGTAATTGACATTCCTCTTTTGCCATCAGAATTACTATTCGTCATTAGAATTACCGTCTCCACGTGGCTGGGATAGTGATGGCAGATGGATCTAGATGTAGTAGTGTCTACATTCTACTTTTTAATTATTAATCATAACATTTGATATAAGATTACATTAGGCCGCCCGTAGGTTGCTAGAGTGTAATATTGTTAACATTGAGTGCAAAAATTGCGGTAAATCAACGTTTTGGAAATTACTTACTGTAACACATCTTTAACGGTGATTTACCGTTTTTTATGGGATTGCGTTAGCAAAATGTTAGCAGCTCGTCTAGTCAAAATTATTCTACACACTATCTTGGAAGGCAAATGATAGTTTTATATGTAATGTATGTAGTCAGTGTTTAAATAAAAAAATATGTTCATTAGTGACTCATATGGACTTTTAGTATAATGATGTGGTCAATAAAGTAACCCTACAGTCTTATTGATTTAATTAGATTAATCATTTGAGGACTCGACCACATTGATTGGTAGAGGCTAACTTTCCAGAAATTAACCCCATATATATCTGCTTCAGAATCTGATTGGTCTTTAAGTTCCTGTATAATATCAAAATTCCCATTTCGTGAGTATTTTTTATTTAAACTTCTAACAGCTTTTTTTATTTCTCCATTTGATAGCAAGGAATATTTATTAAGTAAGCCTAAATTATTATAGTGATTCTTAACAACTTGATAATCTTGTTGGTTCATATCATTTGGTATATTTAAGTAAAATCTTGCAACAGGAATATTATCATGTATAATCATCCTACAGAATAGGTATTGATTAGAACCATTTATAGAATCATAGTATAAATTTAAAAATTCTCTTAAACCACTAGAATTAATCCACTTATCATCTTTATCTCTATTACAATCAGTGCAACAAGGAAGCAAATTTATCCCTAGTACACTAAATTCAGGAAAAATAGATTTTGGCAAGTAATGATCAAAAGTACTTGGTATCCCTATTCCGCAATATTGACAATAAGCTGCATAGTCATCAGGTTGTAATTTTTTTATTTCTGCTTTTAATTTATATAAGGGATCAGTTGATGACTCGTAGCAATGTATTAATGCTTCCTTTAGCGCAATCAAACTTTCATTACTTTCATAATCCTTAACACGAGAATTCATTAACTCTAATTTATTTACCATAGATAAATATTTTTTATAATCTTGGTTAATCTGATTAAAAGAATTATTTAGTATACTCTTTCTTGGTTCTTTTTTTGAATTAACTATTTCTTTTAACGGAAATATCTGTGGAATGGAATATGGGTATAAATTTCGCATATTTAATCCTTTTTATTAATCTCTTCGAGTAATGTTTTCAAATATATCTTAGCATTAAAGCTTAGTTTGTTATTGAATATTTTTTCAAGGATATAATTATAATTGTACCCTCGGTTAACCAAAGTTTTAAAGTTTTCATAGTAAACATTATTAGTATTAATAGTACCAAATATCTCCTCCGTTATTTGGGTGTAGTCTGCTCCAAAACTTTCTATACCCAGTTTCTTAACTATTGGATAGTCACCTACTCTGTCTAAAACATGAACTCTTTTTGAAGGAACAGATTGAATAATAATTGGTGAGTGCGTAGAGACAATAGCGTATGAATTATATGTTTCAAGTATTTGATAAAGCATATAAGTGTAATTTGAAATTGCATTAGGATGAAGAAAAAGTTCAGGTTCATCAAATAATAATAAAGATTCTTCTTTTATATTTGCTAATAAATCTGTTATAGTTGTTAGAATCATGTTTTGGCCAGAGCTAAGTTCTGTCAAATACATTGGACTCTTCTCTATATAATTTAGTAAATCAACATCTATCATTTTACTTAATATATTTTTCCACTCTATTATTCGCTCAGGATAGTTTTGTTTAATATAATTTATAGATTCTTCAAATCTGCGTTCCATTTGTCTTAGTGTCATAAGTCCAGTCTTATTTCTTAGCCCACAATATCTGTAACTGTAAAATCTATTTGATTTAGGCTTTCTGAAATTATCAAAATAACTATAAGAAATAGCTATTACCCTACTGAATACCGGAGTATCAGGATAAAATTTACTTTCCCGCTTGGATATTCCTCCTAAACTGTTAGCTAGGTTAGCTAAAAGGTATGTTTTCCCTGTTCCATTTTTCCCTATTAGTGCATTAATTCTAAAAGGAATATCATCATTTAAGAAGTCAAAATTTATATTGTGAAAATCCTTTGCGCCTTCTACTCTTGTTTCGAATGTAAAGTTATATAAATTATTAGGCTTTATTTCATTCGAATCACTAAATATATAAGGCCCATCGATTAATGTTTTCCTAGCTTGGCTATTTCTGAGTAATGAGGTTTCGAAACCTTCCAGGCTCTGTGCAATATATCTAAGGTCCTCATTAAATACAACATCATTTAAAGCTGTTAAAATTTGCTCATAGTCATTAGCACTTAATTCTTTAAGTTTTTCGTAAAATTCAATTTCCTGTCCTAATGAAAAGAACTTATCTCCAAGTTGCTCGAATTCATTTGGTATATTACTAATAGATGAACCATTTTCCAAAATCTTAGTTAACCCTATATCTAATTCTTGATCATTAGAATTGTAGTAATATAAATTATGGGAGGTCTTATATGAATAATCATCCCAATCTGAAGAGACTAATACAACACACGGAAGATAAGAGCCTTCAGGTTTAGTATTTTTGTAAAATTTCATTTTTTCCACATCCTATATCCAGCTCTTTATAAAACAGAAGCATTTCTTTATTAGAAAATTCTATAACACTCACTTTATTATTATTTAACAGTATTTTAGACTATAATTAAACTTTGGAAAGTGGTCATGAACAATTTGATTTAAATATAATTACCTCAACACCCCGATGTACCTAGAGTATATGTGGCAACGCATGCGGTGTTTCTGGTTATAAGATTACTTGATAATCTTCTGGTGTTGAAATAACATTGTCAGACACAAAAAGGTCTTAGTAAATTTGCTGTAATTGAAACTCTTAACCTAACCCTACTAAACTTGTTAACCTCTTTTGAATAATCTCTACCTCAGCATCAACCGATTTACTCATTTAGTCACAATTTTATATCTAATATTATTGTAAGATAGAAGTGATGGAAGATACACTCAATTTTTTCCCTAGACAATGCAACAAAGAATGCCCTTATATCTGGATTCTGATTGTTTCCAAAACCTCCAAAATGAATCGTCTTCTAAACCTATAAAGAAAACAGTATCGTACTCCCCCCCTTACTTTTATGGATTGTTATTGGAATACTGAATTCCCCTAAAAAAACTTGAATTGCTTTTCCCCATTCTTGATGTTCATATACTATTCATCCCGAACCGGAGTTCCTCAATGAACTTTTCCAAATGTAACTCTAACTGCAATAGGTTCTCTATTTCTTCATTAAAATCAATACCTTTTAAGTCAGTTAGAAGACTAATAACAGATTGCCAACTATCAGCTGCATGTTTAAAGTGTGCATTTTTAAAAGTATTTACAATTGATAACACTTTTTTAATGTAGTAGATTTGCAATAAAAGTAACTGGTAAAAAAATGCTAGTTATCCATTTTCTTTTCTCCATCTCATTATTACCTCTTCAAATGATGGTGTTCTCCAACTTTCTGACCATTTTTTATAAAATTTAATACTATGTGATCTTGGTTCAGGGTTTGGTAACTCTAATTTAACAATACTCGGAATTGGAGTAGAATCGCCAACCACCAAACACTCTCCCGCACCAAGAGTAGGTAGAATCTCTGATATTGAACGAGAATTATCTGGTAGTAGATTTTTAATATAATTTTGGTCATTAACATTGGTTAGACGCAGGTTAATAAAATTATTACACTGAGAAAGAATAGTATCAGAAACTTCAGAAGGCCTTTGACTTACAACCATCAAGCTCAAACCATATTTTCTCCCCTCCTTTGCAATTCTTTCTAATGATTTCTTCGCAGCTTTAAATTCAATACCACCGGTTCTTGGAATATAGTTATGTGCCTCTTCACATACGATCATGAATGGTATATCATTAAGTTCATCCTTTTGATGTTGTAGCTTAGAATAATGAAATGCAAAATCAAAAATAAGACGAGAAATTAAGCTGATTGTAATGCTTAAAACTTCAAACGGAATACCACTCAAATCAATAATTGAAACGTTTGATTTATCTAGATATCCCATAAATTGTTTCAAAATATCTTCAAAATGTTCAGTTCTATACTTAGAATTCTCTTCTATATCTTGATTTAATAACAAAAATTCCAACCGCTTATCTGTTAATTTCGTTTCAAATCTAGACAGGAATCTATTAAATTCTCCATTAAAAGCACCATTACTAGCTTTTGTTAATTTTGAAGTATTAGAGGATGTGAATTCTAGTTTTTCATTAAAGTAAATATGGCGATTTTCAACAAGTTTTCCGCTGCTTAATTTTGGAAGGCTTGGCTCTCCTTCAATTTTATTGATTACTTCTTCATTCAAATTATATATATAATTGAAAACTTCATTAATATTAAAATAAACCGGAGAATCGTATGTAATTTTTTTAAATTCCGGATTATATTTCTCCTTATTCAAAACTACTGCTCGTTTAAATTGAGAGACTTGGTTATGGGAATTTTGTTCGTTACTTTCTATAAATAATGTTTCTAATTCTTCTGAATTCATTAACCAGTATGGAAGCTTTAATTTTTCTACATCTAAGTAATTTAAGTTAAAATCTTCATTTTCATCGATTTCAAATGCTGATTTATATTCAGAATGAATATCAAAAATTATAATATGAGAATTCTTTTTATCCGATTTATTAATGTTTTTAGCATCATTAATACCAACCACATTTTGTAAAATTTTTGCTACCGCACAGGACTTACCTGATCCAGTAGAACCAACAACTGCAACATGTTTACTAAAAAACTTATCTCCATCTAATGTAAATCTAACCTCTTCATTTTGCGCCAAGTTTCCCAAGTGGAATATTTTTGTTTTTTCATTGCTAAATATTTTATTTAAAATATTATCTTCTACTAAGAAAACTGGTTCAGTAGGTGATGGAAGCATTGAATTACCTTGAAAAAACTCTTCTCCTTTAAAAATTCCTACTGGTTGAACAGTAAGAATGAAAATATCTTCATCCTTATCTGTGGATATTTTAATATTTTGAATAACACATAATACAAAGTTATGGTTTCCTTCTTGAATTTTTAAGTATTTACCAATTTGTAATGCTGATTTAGCTTTTTCAAAAACTTTTAGTGTGTCTATCTTCACCAATATTGATTGAGGAGAACTTTCTATAACACTTCCAATTTTCATAGTAGTTTCATTGTTCATCATCAAATCTCCTTTGCCATAGATAATAAGTATTTTAATTCCCTGAAATTATTTATTTCTAAATGTTCTATATTTACGTCCGTTGTATCTAGTGAGTTAACGTCTATTTCCCCTACTATATATAAATCATCACATTTTTTATAATTGATACATTTTATTACCTCATCTGAATTACAAGAAATTCTCGCTTTAAATTCTACCCAGTTATCCTTAATAATTCTTTTAGGCTCTTTATTAAATTCTTTAAAATAAAATGTGCCCCCAATATAGCCAGTTATTATTTGTATATTTCTTGAAACAAATCTTTTATGGTATTCTGATAAGTTATTAACATCTGTTTTTAATATAAAACAAGGGGTTTCAGTATGTAATTTTATTTTTGAATTATATTTATCAAGGTAGTCCTTTACAAAAAGAATAAATTCATCATCAAAGTTATCAATTGTATCAGGGGCGATGATAAAATATCGAGATCTAGAATTTATATTTAAGGATGGTACTAATTGATTTTTTCTTACTTTTAACAATTCCTTTCTGGATAAAACTTCACTAGTCCACCTACTCATTGCAGTTTTTTTATTTCCATTCAAATAGTCTATTAATTTATTTTTACTTGATATTCTTTTTTCTGCTTCAGAAAGAATACTAAGTTCTGCGATATACTGAATACTATTGGGATAAAACAAATCTCTTACGTCTTCTAATGAAAATCCTTCTTTCATTAATAAATTCTTTGTTTCATTCATTAATTTTTCATAGGAGAGACCTATTTCAAAAACAAAGTGATCTTTCAAAAACTTATCAATGTCTACAATGGTTTCTAATTTACTAGTTTCATAGTATTTTTTTATTTTGGTTTTCTCTTCAGAGGTTTTACTAGCTTTTCCAAGTAAATCCTTAATATTCTGCTCTTTAGGTGGTTTAACTTTAGATATATATTTACTAATATAATCAAAATTGCTTGATGAAAGTATTTCTTCAATTTGGGATTTCGTAACTTCCTTTACACCTACTTGCTCATTTGGAAAATAAGCATATAAGACATATTTAATATTCAAAGAATCATTTTCTAAAAAATGTAATAGCATTTGAAGAATAGGTTTGTATATATCTGATAAATTATGACGAACTTTTGATTCGTGATATTTACATTGAATTGCATTTGTTATATTTGAATTTTTGATATCAATATCTTCTATAATTCCCTCTATTTGAATCTCATCTTGATCAGTACTACTCAAAATAGTATTTAAAGTTTTATTAAATTGATATAAAAAACCTTTTATGGTATGGTCAGCTTCTCTACTCATCATATCCTCCTATGATAATCTATTTATTAATTATTCTGCTAACTATTTTCATTTCTAAATATCACTACTTTAATTTTACACCATTTCCTGAAATTCCCGAATATTCCACATACTATTATATAATATTCACAAATCATTCAATATGAAAAATTCGTGAATATGCTCCATAGGAACTAATACAGTGTCCCAAAAGGCAAAATCTTGACTAAAACAAATTCTTAAACCTGAAAACAACGGAGAAGTTTAATCTTTCATTTTTTTGAGGGAGCCATTCACAAATTAAACTTTGTAAAACTTATCTGGGCTAACCGCAAATAATATGTGTAAATATAATTTATGATTGGCACTGCTCTGTATTTCCAGCTCCATGTAACACAAAAACATGAAAAAAGAAGCTCCCCAAAATTTTACTCAAATTTTGAGAAGCTTCTTTATGTTTATTTTATGTTATCATTTTGTTAGTAAATTGTAGGAAAACCCTTATATATCAAGGGTTTGAGCGATCATCACATCATACCGCCCCTAAGGTGAGAGTGTGTAATATCTTTAACCTGGTGTGCGTAAACTGCGGTAAATCAAGGTTTTGTTAAATTCTTACTGTAACATCTTTAACTTTATTTTACTGTTTTTCACTGGATTGCGTTAGCAAAATGTTAGCATCGATACATGAGTGACTTTAATTGATGTTTATTTAGCAATACCTTATCCCGTTGAGCTGAATATTTTTCGTTGCTTTCTCTAAAGCATTAATCGATTCTCCTATATAACTTGTAGCTAGATTTCCAATTCCTTTGTAGTCATATTGGTCGAATCAGCCATTTCCATAAAGTTTCTAGAGCATATTAATCCCATAATAAATTTTCCTCATTATTCATTATATTATTTTTTACTACTCATGACAGGGGGAATTATATGTTAAACAAAAACAATAATCACCAAAAATTTCAATGCTTATATAAAATTAATTATATTAAATTTAAAAGTAATAAATGGACATTCTTCTTTTCATTTATAAATTGCCTGTACACAAAATATCCAACCTAAAGATAAAGATAATAATATTATATAACTACTGAAAAGACTCGGCAATCTTAATTAATTCATGTTTACTTATTGAACTAGCCTCTATTCGATAATATATATTTTCATCCTGCCACTTGAGTATAATTGATTCTAATTGTTGTGAAAAAGAAGCAACATTATTATTTATCTCTACACTCTTCCAAACTATACCCTCACTCCAATTAAAATCAAGCTTAGATGCAATTAACCAGATTCCCCCTTCACGCTCTTTTAAGTTTCCGTAGAACTCTATAGCTTGATGATTACCGTTATGTATAAAAATGTTTGCTGATTTCATAGAAAAATTGCTAGGTAAATATGATGGATATTTTGTTTCAAATTCTAAATCAATTAAAGCTTGTTGTACCTCATTCTTTCCATAATTAATTTCCTCAAAATCTTTAGGTACATTGTACCTTGTGAATAATGATACAAATATAATTAATAAAATTATTAAAGTAAACATAATAAATTTATTTTTTTTCATAAATACTCCTTTCAAACAGTGAAATAGTGTCTATAATATTGACGTTTTATAGTTGCTATTAGTTCCAAATTAAATGCTAAATTCATTCACACTGGGAACCTTTTTTAATTTTTATCCGTCTAGAGAATGAAGATAAAATAATAAGCTTAGTAAGGAGGTTAGGTTAGTTTTATAAATTATAATAAAAGGAGAGGATTGTATTGTTGAAGAAATTAGTAGTGTTATTATCTGTTTTTGTTGTTTGGTTTTCTCTTGTATCTATCCCTAGTATTGGAGCGTCAGATAAAGATTCAGTTAAAATTACAATTAAAGAAAACATTAGTACAGATGGTGATGTTTTAGAGATTTTAAATATCGATAACTTCAAAAAAGGTAATTCATCAGTCTTTAAAAATCAACTTAACAACAAAGAAAAATTAGATGGTTTTATTAATTTAAATTTAACTATGGTTCCTAATGAAGAACAAAACCTTGCTAAAATCTCGGGTTCTGGAGTAGCAAAAATTTTAAATAGTACTTATCCTCTAAAGTATGAAGGTGATGTAGATATTGTTAGGTTAAATAATGGGGATAATGTATTGTCAGGTACATTAGATTTAGTATTTAACAATGGAGAATACGATGAAAAGTCTTATATATATCGTTCGATGCCTAATAGTAGATTGTAAAAATGAAGGCCTTCGTTTAGCTGTTACACTGGCTGACTGACTAGATTCAGGCATTGGCCTTCATCAAGGTAGCCGTAAGTCCTCATCGGGCATGAGCCCAACAACCAGTCAGCTCTACATTCGGCCTCCCATTTGTATCCAGCGTATCCATCGACGTGTAAATATCCATGAAAAATTGATAGAAAGTGTTGATATGCTTACTTTCCCTAGTCTGCTGATAATCAAATAAGAGGTAAAGTTAGTTGTCTGCCAGCGCCTTAAGTCCCGCATTAAGCAATGATCCCAAAAACCAGAATAATCTTGTAACCGGTGTGTAATACTAGCATCTCTAGTTCATAATTTTTACAAATAGAAATGTGGGTAATCTCTAACGATTCCATAATAATTCATCTTATAACAGTATATAACCCTTGTTACATACTTTCTGCTATTTTAATAATTTCATCTCTATTTATTTTACTTTCAATCATAAGCTGATTATTATTATTGTACCAAATTAGTATATGAGTACCGTCTTTGAACATTAGTAATTTTCCGTAATCAGTATTGATCATCACTTCAACCATTTCTGTATCTTCATTATCAAAACCTAGTGAATAACCTGATTGTTCTGGTGTATATATTTGCCTAATCTTCATTAATACATCATCTTTAAAGTAGTCTAAAAATATTATATTACTTATTTCTCCATTATTGAATTCAACCGTTACATCTTGAAGTTTAAATCCTTTAGGTAAGTAATCAGGATGTTTAATGGTAAAATTAGTCAATTGCTGAGCTTCTACAAAATCCATCTTAACAGTACTCTTATTTTCCTCAACGATTGAAATAGATGGTGGTGGTTTAATATCTACAGAATTTAGACTGCCTACTGAACCCGTTATTTGAGTAACAGTACCTTGTATTTGACTATATATATTAGAAATCCAATTAAATGAAGAAGCATTTTTAGGTGCAAAAAAAGTAAAGGAAATTATAGTTAATAAAATTCCTGCTACTATAAAGTATTTTTTACTCCGTCTATTCTTTGTATTTAGTTTCATTTGTATCTCTTTCCACTTCTCCTCTTTAGACAAGGGTGGACTTGGAGGATTATTATATAAGTCAATAAGTTTATTCAAAAACTCATCCTTATGTTTATTCAAATTATTTCCTCCTCTACTAATTCTGACTCCTCGATTACTTGTTTCATTTTTGTTTTAGCTCGATGTAGCCTAGATTTCACTGTTCCCACTTGAACACTTAAAATATTCGCTATTTCTTTATCACTTATCCCATGAATGTATTTTAAAACTAATACAGTTTGGAAATCATAAGGTAATTTTTCAAGGCAGGCTCTCACACTTTCACGTTCATAGATTTTATCTACTTCACTTTCGACATTATTTATACAGGTCATATTTTCCAAACTCTTACTATTAACGTCATCTAAGTTTACATGGTTCCTTATTTTTTCTTTTCTGAGCATATCAATTGCTGTCCTTGTAGTAATACTAATTAACCAAGAATTAACCTTCTCCTTATCTTTAAGAGTGTCATATTTTTGGAACACTTTTATAAATGTTTCCTGTAATACGTCTTGAGCAAGATAAGAATCTTGTGTAATAAAATATGCTGTTTTGTATACTTTATTATAGTAGATGTCATACAGTAATTCCTGTTTATTGTGGTCTAGTTTTTTGACTTTTGAAAATAACTTTTTTATCATTTTTTCCCCTCCCACTGTGTTTGAAATAATGTACATATTAGCTTTGTGAGCCCGCTCCTGTTTTAGCTTTTCACATAAGACATTTCCAACTAATTAGCCTTCTTCAACTTATACAATGCTGTAATTTCACCTGCTTCATCATACTCTACTTGAAGGTCAATTGGTTTATTTAAATCAGAATTTTTTCCTTGTTTGAGTTGGATTAGTTGTTCTTCCATGTCTATGATATTCTTGGCGATTGTTTTGTTGAGGTAGGTAATCTTTTTTTCTAATCTTTTTTTACGTTCTTTAACTGTACTTTCAAATCTAAATTTTCCATCTAGCTTTATTTGTTTTTCTTTTGTAATTCTATTAAATTCGTCAAAATGATTGATTGTTTTCTTATAATCACTTTCAATATCAGCAAGCCTTAATAGACTTACTTCATCAGTTCCTTCTATATAGGTTCTCATATTCAAACAAATGGCCATCAATTCTAAGTTTCCAAAGCAAAGGGATAGGTCTTTTTCAGTGGTAGCTATAGTGTCAATCTCTGTTACAACACTATCTAAATCATATTTAATCACTTCCTTAACATCCCTTAAGTTATTAATGGTAGTCGGTTGCTCTATAAAAATAGATTGTAGCTCTTGATAACAAATTAAATAAATATCCTCAATTTTGGCAAAGTATGCATGGTTATTTGTAATATCACCTTTTTGTATTTCTAGTAGTATAGACTTTAAATATCGAACAGCACCTTGAATTCTTCCAAGTTTATCATTTCTGTTATACCTCAACAGTGTGTTAACCTTATCATCTATAACATTTAACTTTTGGTTGATATTTTCTAAGTGTTCTTGTGCCGAAATAATAGTCATTACTCCAAGAGCAACATTTGCTAATTGCGCAGGATTAAGTTTTTTCACATTCTTTATCCCTATTGATCCATGACCTCGAATTTTATTTTTTGAATCAACTACCATTGCTCTAAATTCATTTGCTGCTCCATTTGTTTTCATCAATGTTAATTCGCCAGAATTCACTTTATCAAGAATTTCTTTGCTAAACTTTATAATGACCTTTTTATCCGTTTTTACAATATCCGTAGCTGTTGGGGCTAGTTTTACGAGATTATTAATACTACCTTCAAATCCCTATTTAAAGGCACTCTTTGTGGTCGTTCATATTCCCTTATATCAAAACTAGCTGAAGACTTTACTTCCCAAGGTAGTTCCATAGGAACATCAGTGAGAACATTTTCTTCCTCAAGACATTCGTTTTTACTTTTAAAATTTGGCTTCTCTAAACTTTCTTGGTTTGAAGTTCTACTATAGCTTTTAAATATTAATATTATTTTAATAGTTATAAAAACGGCTACCATTGATCCTATTATAAAAAGAGTAATATTTATAAAATTCTCCGGCATATTTACCACAACCCCTTTTGATTAATTTTTCAGGACATCTTTTTTCGGAAATTTCAAAATACACTACTTGAATATTTTACCATACAAATAGTTATTTTATTAAAAAAGTGATGAGGAATCTAATTGCTAACAATCTTCACCACCTGTGACATAAGAAATGAAAAATAGCTTCCCATAAGTTTTATCAACTTATGAGAAGCCTTCATTCATCATATCTCAAGCACAATGTTAGCATTTTGTTACATGATTTCTCAAAAACCTCTGTATACCAAGTGTTTGAGCAATTATCCCATCATGCCGCCCCTAATGCCAGCATAAAACCCAAATTATTTGAGGGTAGACATCCATGAAAGTGAAGATTTTCACCATGACGGATGAAAATATGTTATGAGTATAGTTAGTCTTCTTTACTTTATATGGAATGAGCGTAAGTCCACGAACTCCAGTGGGATGCAGAGCAGAGGCGAGACTTCGGAGCGATGAAGGAGTGTAGAAGGCTCGGCAGCTCCACTAGGAAAGCGAATGGGCTGAAACGAATGGAATACAGATCAACAAAGTTGTTAAAACTAGAAAGTTTAAGTCAGCTTGATAATGCGTATTTTCATGGTAGACAATAAAAAAAATGGAGCAAAAGGATATCCTCCCTTTTACTCCACTCGCCCTTATTATCTCCTCATTTTTTTCAACACAATCAGTTCATAAGGCTCTACAAATGCATATTCACCAACAATTTCACTCTCTGTTCTGTTTCGATCATTTGTTGCACACACTTCCCAATTCCCTGGTGAAGGAAGGTGAACTTCAAACCTTTTTTTAGTTGGGTTTACATATATGGTGAAATCCTCTTTGTTTCCAAAGAGAGTCCAACCACAAAGCGGTGCTGGCGTTTGTAAAATATGAAGTCTTCTTCTGATTTCATTTTTTGTTTTCAGACGAAAAACATCATGCTCTTTTCTAATGCTAATCAGTTTTCTAACAAAAGAAATATTACTATCTTCCTTTTCTCTTACTAACCAATCTAATTGATTTATATCATCTCCAGATATATAGCTATTGCCATCACCTTTCTTCGTACGAAACCATTCTTGACCAGCATGAAGAAAAGGCACACCTTGACTTAATAATGTTATCCCCGTTGCTAATTGATGCATTCGTTTCCGGTCTTCTCCATCTTCTTGCTCATTAGATACAGCGAGCTTATCCCAAAGGGTATGATTATCATGACATTCAACATAATTGACAACTTGATCCATGTCAGACACTATTGGAGTTCCATACTCTTCTAAAGTACATCCTGATACAAGATGAGGAAGACGCTCAATAAATCTTCCTTTTCCATTAACAAAGCCTAAGCTGTGCAAATCAAATAAATCACCCTTTATTGTATCTCGGAAAAAGTCATTAAAGAATCGAATTCCTTCTAGGCGATGTGATTGGAAGGATGTAGCTTTTCGTTCAGATGCTAATGCAGTAGGTAATTCCCAGCCTTCTCCCAGTAACATAATAGGAGAATCCTCCTTCAAACATCTATCTCTTATTTTATTCATAGTGTCTACATCTATTGCTCCCATTAAATCAAATCGAAACCCATCTACCTTAAATTCCGTAAGCCAATAATCAATCGTATCTAAAATAAACTTACGTACCATCACTCTTTCTGATGCAATATCATTTCCTACTCCCGTTCCATTACTTAGTTGTCCATCTAAATGATAACGAAAGTAATAACCAGGCACGATTTTTTCAAATGAAGATTCCTCTATTTTATATACATGGTTATATACGACATCTAAAATAACCGCTAAACCTTCTTTATGAAGAGTTTGTATCATCTGCTTCAATTCAATTATTCTAGCCATTGGATCTTCAGGTCTTAATGAATAACTTCCTTCTGGTACTTGAAAAAACAATGGGTCGTATCCCCAATTATAAAATCCATTCGGATTCAATTCGTCCACTCTAGCAAAATCATTCACCGGTAAAAATTGAATATGTGTACAGCCCAATTCTTTTAAATAGGAAAGAGCAGTCGAGTATCCTCTTGATGTAGTCGTATTGTTTTCTGTTAACCCTAAATACTTCCCTTTATTAGTAACACCTGATTCATTACTTATTGTTGCATCACGAACATGTACTTCATATATGATTGCATCCTGAAGATGTCCTGAGAAAGGTCTTTCCACACCCTCGAGTTTCTTTGACTTGTTTAAATTAACTACAATACCTTTCTCACTATTAGGAAGCAGTGCCTTACAATATGGATCCACCACTTTTTCTCGTTTACCACCAACATCAATTTCAAATTCATACTCCATTCCATGACAATCACCTTCTACCCTTGCTTTCCAAACCCCTTTTTCTGTACGAAACATAAAAATTTTTTTATTATTTAACAATAGTGTCACGTCAAATGCTGTCGGAGCCCAAATAGCAAAGTCAGTTCCTTGTTCATTACAGCTTGCACCTAGAACCTCATCCAAGCAAGTATACTTCTCTTCAAAGGCTGTGGTGCGCACGACATCCCTTGCATAAACAGGTATGCCCCGATCACCTATGTCTAATTTGGCTTCTTTCCCTAAAGGAATCTCCTGTGAAAAAGACATTAAAACAGTGTTTTCATTAACTTTTTCCATTTTGTCTGGGAATAATCTTAATTCATTACACTCTATATAAATGTCATCTTCCTTTCTATATAAATAAGATAAATCTTCTACATTCACTGTTAATAATGAAACATCATCAATCCAAGCAATTTCATTTTTCACAAAAGCACTCCTTTAATAAATGAAATATAATACCAATTATTTACATGTTTTAGACTTGAAATACTATTAGAGGAAAATGAAAACGCTTTTACAACCTAACTATCAGTCGTTTTTTTATCGTATATATACCATATCAAATTTGTATATATATACAATATTATCTTTCAATAATTTATTCGACAACGACTTACAAAAAATTCATTTATATACATTAAATTGTAATATTTTATTTATATATTCTTAAAGGAACTTTCATTATAATGTAGAAATATATTGCATACACACTATGGAACTCCCCACTTTTCCAACTCACTTCATAGGCAATTTTTTTCTTACACGTGGTAGCATTCAAAGAAAAAGATATCTTCAACATAATACTACTTTATTCTGTTCTTAGTATAAATAATCATCACTTACTTCTAATGAATTTTACTCATGAAAGGAGTCACATTCATGTTCAATGTTTCAGAACAGGATATTTACTTATTCCACCAAGGTACAAACTTTCACAGTCATTATATGCTAGGGTGTCACTTAATTGATTGGCAAAATAAAAATGGATATAGGTTTGGGGTTTGGGCTCCAAATGCAAAAGAAGTCAAAGTTGTTGGTGATTTTAACAATTGGGATGGTACGAACTTTCGTTTACATAGAATAAACGATCAAGGCTTGTGGTTCGGATTTTTTGAGTCTATTCCAGGTAATACTCCATATAAGTATGAAATAACCCATGAAAGTGGAAGATCTGTTCTTAAATCAGACCCTTATGCCTTCATGTCTGAGGTGAGACCTGCAACAGCTTCCATTGTTCCTATTCCTTCCACTTATAAATGGACCGACTCCGCTTGGAGAAAACAATTAAAAACATATCATTCCTATTCATCTCCACTCTCCATATATGAGGTTCACTTAGGTTCTTGGAAATTATATGAGAATGGAGATTTATACACATACCGTCAATTAGCTGAAGAACTTGTGCCATATGTAAAAGAATTGGGATACACCCATATAGAGGTATTGCCTTTAGCCGAGCATCCATTTGATTTATCATGGGGATATCAAATTACTGGCTATTTTTCGGTAACAAGTAGATTTGGCACTCCTGATGATTTTAAGTATTTTGTTGATACATGCCACCTCAATAATATAGGAATTATTATGGATTTTGTTCCAGGCCATTTCTGTAAAGATGAGCACGGTTTACGGCAATTTGATGGATCCCCTATATATGAGTACTCTGATCCAAATAAAGCAGAAAAGAAATCATGGGGGACACTCACTTTTGATTTTGGCAGACCAGAAGTTCAAAGCTTTCTTATTTCAAATGCAATATTTTGGCTAGAGGAGTATCATATCGATGGTTTCAGAGTAGATGCAGTAGCTAGTATGTTATTTCTAAACTTTGATAAGGGCGATGAGGAAGAAAGGATTTTCAACAATTTTGGTGGAGAAGAAAATCTTGAAGCTTATGCCTTTATTCGAAAATTAAATGAAACTGTATTTAAACATGAACCAAATATTTTAATGATGGCTGAAGATAGCTCAGACCTACCTTTAGTTACAGCCCCCACATACACTGGCGGGTTAGGTTTCAATTATAAGTGGAATATGGGCTGGATGAATGACATGCTCCAATATATGAAATATGACCCTGTTCATCGAAAGTGGCACCACAATTTATTAACTTTTTCATTCATGTATACACATTCTGAAAACTTTGTTCTACCTCTCTCTCATGATGAAGTAGTTCATGGTAAAAAGTCCTTGTTAGATAAGATGCCAGGGGATCAATGGCAGAAATTTGCACAATTACGTCTGTTATACGGATATCAAATGGCCCATCCTGGAAAGAAACTATTATTTATGGGAGGGGAATTAGCGTTATATTCTGAATGGAAAGATAAAGAACAACTAGATTGGCACTTACTAGATTATCCTCTTCATCAAGCTAATTTCCAATATGTAAAAAAATTGAATCACTTCTACTTACAAAACAAGGCTCTTTATGAATTAGATCATGACCATCACGGATTTGAATGGGTTGATCCACACAATATTGATCAGAGCATCATCGCATTTCGTAGAAAAGGAAAAAAGAAAGAAGACGAACTAATTATTATTTGTAATTTTACCCCTAATGTTTATTACGACTATAAAATTGGGGTTCCAGTGCCAGGTACGTACAAGGAAGTATTTAACTCAGATAATGTGGAGTTTGGTGGATCTAACCAAATTAATGAAGGAAAACATTTTAGTTTCCCTAAAAAGTGGCATGGATTACCTCAACATATAAAAATCAAAGTACCACCAATCGCTATTTCTATTTTTAAGAAAGTTGATTAATTTGACTGGGCAGGGTCAAGAAGGGGGATAACATGAAAAAAGAATGTGTAGGAATGCTATTAGCCGGTGGGGAAGGCAAACGACTAGGAGCCTTAACAAAAAATTTAGCTAAACCAGCTGTGTATTTCGGGGGAAAGTATCGGATTATTGACTTCACACTTAGTAATTGTACCAATTCTGGTATTCATACTGTCGGGGTATTAACACAATACTCCCCGTTACTATTAAACAAACATATCGGAATTGGTAAACCGTGGGATTTAGATAGGCAAAAAGATGGTGTTGCTATTCTTTCCCCTTATACTGCGAAAGAAGGAGGTAATTGGTATTCAGGGACAGCTGATGCTATTTACCAAAATATACATTATATAGATCAGTATAACCCGGAATATGTTCTTGTAATCTCAGGAGATCACATCTATCAAATGAATTATAATACACTACTTCAGCATCATAAGGATAGTGAGGCAGATGCGACCATTTCTGTAATGGAAGTTCCATTAGAAGAGGCTTCTCGCTTTGGAATATTGAATACAACTGATGATCTAAGAATCTATGAATTCGAAGAAAAACCCCCTCAACCTAAAAGCAATCTAGCTTCTATGGGTATTTATATCTTTACATGGTCCGTTCTGAAGTCATATTTATTAGCAGATGCAAAATTAAAAGATTCAAGTCACGACTTTGGAAAAGATATTATACCTGCTATGCTACAAAATGACCTCCGGTTATATGCATACCGTTTTGATGGTTATTGGAAAGATGTTGGAACAGTTCAAAGCTATTGGGAAGCAAACATGGACCTATTAGAAGAAGATCTTTCCATGTCATTAAATAATAAAAACTGGCGCACATATACACATGATTCTAATTTTCCACCACAATTTATTGGTGAATCTGCATCCATAAAGAACTCTCTCATCAATTCAGGATGTTGGGTTTGTGGAAATATAGATCATTCTATCTTATTCGAAAATGTAACAGTGTACGAAGGTAGTTCTGTTAAACAATCCATTCTACACCCTGGAGTAAAAGTGCAGGAAAATTGTAACTTGGATCGTGTCATTGTTATGGAAAACACAGTAATCCCTGCTAATACAAAAATCATAACGGACATAAATGAGGAACCATTAGTTCTTGATCAAGAGATAATGGAAACACTTGTCTCACAACAACATTTAAAGGGGGTTTCAAAATGAATCTAATGGGTCTTATCAACATCGATCATGAACATGATTTTTTAAATGAACTTACGTACTTCCGTTGCGGTGCTGCTGTACCTTTTGCCGGACGTTATCGGTTAATCGACTTCACATTATCTAATATGGTGAAATCAAATGTTCAAGACGTTGCTATTTTTACAAGACGTAAATTTCGATCCTTGATGGACCATCTAGGCACTGGTGCAAACTGGGATTTGGATAAAAGAAACGGTGGTTTATTCATCCTTCCCCCAGATTTTAATGATCCAACTGATATATCAAAGGGAGACTTACAATACTTTCATAATAACAGAGATTATTTTTTACGTGGCAGAGCCAGTCATGTATTGATAAGTGGGAGTCAATTTATTTCTAATAGTGACTATCAAGAAGCATTCAAACAGCATTTAAATAGTAAGGCTGATGTTACATTAATTACTACTCGTATTCCAGAATTGGAACAAGAACACAACTCTTGTTTAAGAGTAACATCCAACGAAGAAGGTTGGGTAACAGATATTACAAATGATAAAGCAAACCACCAGTTGTTTACTGGGATTTACATTTTAAGTAAAGATCTCTTATTAGATCTAGTAGACGATTGTATTGCCCATCATAAAGATAACTTCTTCCTTCATGGAATTAAGGATAATTTGCCAAAAATAAAAGTCCAAACTTATAAACATAAAGGTTATGGTGCTTTTGTTAACTCCGTTGAAAGCTTTTTTCGACATAATATGAATCTCTTAAGTATAGATACGTATAAATCACTTTTTTACAAAGAATCGTTTATTCAAACAAAAAATAGTAATGAACCACCAACAAAATACCAACAGCAGTCAAATGTAAAGGGCTCTTTAATTGCTAATGGTTGTGTTATCAATGGACACATTGAAAATAGTGTCTTGTTTCGCGGTGTAACAGTAAAAGAAGGCGCAAGAGTTAAAAATTCTATTATTATGCAACGTTGTACAATAGAATCAGGAGTTTCTCTTGAGAATGTCATTTTAGACAAAGACGTTTTTATAACCTCAGGTCAAACATTCATAGGTTCCAAAGAAAAACCATATGTCGTAGCAAAGAGAAAGATAATGTAGAGAATATTTCTCATGCGCCATTCCTAATCTATATTTCAAGAATGAAAAGCACTGTTAGCAATTGTTAATAATAACTAACTTTGAGATCACACAAACAATCCTTTTGGCTTAAATGTCAAAATTAAATAATAACTAAACTACGGTTCAAAGGAAATGAAAGGAGAAGAGATCTTATATGAAAAACGTGTTATTTGTTGCTTCGGAATGTACACCTTTTATAAAAACTGGAGGACTTGCTGATGTAATAGGGTCTCTTCCACAAGCATTAATAAAACATGAAAAAATGGAAGTAAGAGTCATTCTACCTCTATACGATGAAATACCTAGTAAGTGGCGAGATCAAATGACGTATCAAACGTCTTTCCATGTTCCATTAGGATGGAGAAATCAAGAAGCTAGCTTATATACACTAGAGCATAATAACGTGTTTTATTACTTTATTTCCAATGATTACTATTTTACTAGAAAAGGAGTGTATGGGTATTACGATGATGGAGAAAGATTTGTGTTCTTTAGTAGAGCAGTAATGGAAGCTTTACAACACTTAGACTTCACTCCTGAAATACTTCATGCACATGACTGGCAAGCTGGAATGGCTGTGGCTCTAGCAAAGATCATTCAACCGATTCCTAATTTACAAACTGTCTTCACTATACACAATATTAAATATCAAGGACTTATGCCCCACGATATGTTCGACGAGTTTTTCAGCCTTCCACGAGAGCATTTTGCAGGATTTGAATGGAATGGAATGTTAAATTGTATGAAAAGTGGGTTATTCCATGCAGATAAAATAACAACCGTAAGTCCTACTTATGCCGAGGAAATTAAAGACCCTTACTATAGCGAAGGTCTACATCCAATACTTTTAGAAAGATCCGACGACGTTCTTGGTGTTCTGAATGGAATTGACACAGACGATTATAATCCGTTAAAAGATAGCTATATTGAAGTAAATTATCGACATTCGAGAATAAAGAAAAAAGAAAACAAAGTGCTTTTACAGGAAAAATTAGGTCTTGCAATTGACCCAGAAAAGCCTTTATTTATTATGATTACACGTCTTGTAGAACAAAAAGGATTGCATCTTCTTCAGTGTATTTTAGAAGAACTATTACACCAAGAGGATATTCAGATCGCAATTCTTGGAACTGGTGATCAAGAATTCGAAGGCTATTTATCTCACATAGCTTACCACTATCCAGATAAATTCGCTCTACGTTTAATGTTTGACGAAGGTCTTGCTAGACAAATGTATGCAAGTGCAGATTTCTTTTTAATGCCATCCCAGTTTGAGCCTTGTGGATTAGCTCAACTAATATCTTTGCAATACAAAACAGTACCGATTGTTAGAGAAACTGGTGGATTAAAAGATACTATTACACCATTTAATAAAGAAACTAGCAAAGGAAATGGCTTTAGTTTTTCCAACTATAATGCACACGATTTATTAAATGTTATACGTTATGCCCTTTCTGTCTATTATGATAATGATAATTGGAATCAACTTTCAAAAAATATTAACAAAAGTCAATTTAGTTGGAAAGAATCTGCACATGAATACGTAAGTGTATATAGAGCATTATCTGAAGTTAAAGTATAGGAGTGATTTACGGAATGTCAAAGATTACTGCCGAAGAACTTGTGGAAAGCATCACAAATAAAATGAAAACAGAACGTGGAAAAGATTTGAAAGATGCATCAGACAAGGATTTATATTACGTAATCACTTCTATTGTAAATGACGAACTAAAGCCTCATTGGTTAGAAACAGAAAAAAATTATAAGAAGAGAAATGTAAGGCAAGTTTATTATCTATCAATGGAGTTTTTAGTAGGAAGATTAGCAGAAAGTAATCTGCTAAATTTCGGTTTACTAAATACGACTAACGAAGCTCTTGAACGACTTGGATTTGATCCTGAGAAGGTCTATGCAGAAGAGCATGATGCTGGTCTTGGTAATGGTGGTTTAGGGAGACTTGCTGCTTGTTTCCTTGATTCATTAGCATCCTTACGATACCCTGGGCATGGATGTGGAATCAGATATCGTTACGGATTGTTTGAACAAAGAATCATCCATGGAAATCAGATAGAATTGCCTGATTATTGGTTAAAAGAAGAATATCCTTGGGAAACAAGAAAAGCGGACGAAGCTATAAAAATCCATTTCGGTGGTCAAGTTCATATGTTCAAAAAGAATGACGGAAGTTTGGAATTTAAATATGAAAATACAGACCAAGTAATGGCTGTTCCATACGATATTCCCATTGTTGGATTTGAAAATCAGGTAGTGAATAGTCTTCGTCTTTGGAGCGCGGAATTAGCAACAAGTGATGAAGATGTAGCACACACAACACAGTATTATCACCATCTTGATCATAACCATTCTATTGAACAAATATCTGGTTTTTTATATCCAGATGATTCAAGTCATGAAGGAAAAGAACTGAGATTAAAGCAACAGTATTTCCTTGTTTCCGCTAGCATACAAAATATTATTAAGAAGTATAAGGAAACAAATCGAAAGTCTCTAAATCATTTACCAGATAAAGTTGTTATTCAAATTAATGATACACATCCTAGTTTAGCAATTCCGGAACTTATGAGAATCCTTATGGATGAAGAGCATTATGGCTGGGAAGATGCATGGAAAATCACAACGAAAGTTATTGCATATACAAATCACACGACATTAAGTGAAGCACTGGAAAAGTGGCCAACAGCGATGATTCAAAGCCTACTTCCACGCTTACACATGATCATCGACGAAATTAATGAACGTTTTTGTAAAGAAATTTGGTTGGAGTATCCTGAATTGCGGAACAAGATTCATGAATTAGCAATTATTGCTGACAATCAAGTTCATATGGCAAGGTTAGCGATTGTAGGTAGCTTTAGCGTTAATGGTGTAGCGCGAATTCATACTGAGATATTGAAGAAAAAGGAAATGAAAGATTTTTATCATCTTTTTCCTAATAAATTTAATAACAAAACAAATGGTATCACACATCGCCGTTGGCTTTTACAAGTAAACCCTAAATTGTCAGATGTTATTACGGATGTAATTGGACCACAATGGATTTCACGACCGAATCAACTTATTAGTCTACTTCGTTACTCAAAAGACAGACCCTTTTTAGAAAAAATTGACAAAGTTAAGCATGAAAATAAACAAGCACTAGCTAAGTTTATTCTTGACCGAACTGGAATAAAAGTGGATGATAAGTCCATTTTTGATGTTCAAATAAAAAGACTTCATGAATATAAACGTCAGTTATTAAATATTTTCCATGTTATTTATTTATACAATGAATTAAAGGATAATCCAAACCAGGACATTACACCACGAACATTTATTTTTGGAGCAAAAGCAGCACCAAGTTACCACTTAGCAAAAGAAGTTATTAAGTTAATAAACAAGGTAGCTTCTATTGTGAATCACGATCCAGACATTAAAGATAAACTCAAGGTTGTGTTTCTTGAGAATTATAACGTTAGCCTCGCTGAAAAAATTATTCCAGCAGCTGATATCAGTGAGCAAATTTCTACTGCAAGTAAAGAAGCATCTGGCACAGGCAATATGAAGATGATGATGAATGGTGCCATCACCCTCGGTACGTTAGATGGTGCTAACATTGAAATTAGAGATTTAGTTGGAGATAATAATATTTTTATTTTCGGCTTAACTGCGGATGAAGTGTTAGAGTACTATCATAATGGTGGATATGTGGCTCGAGATATCTATAATACAGATGACAGAGTTCGTCGTATTCTAGATCAATTAAATGAGGGTTGGTTCGGTACACATGATATTGAATTTAAGGATATTTTCTATCATATCCTGTACCATAATGATCCTTATTTCGTATTAAAGGACTTTGACCCCTATATTGTCTCTCATGAATTAGTGGAACAGTCTTATCGCGATAAGTTTACATGGTTGAATATGAGTGTAGCTAATATTGCTCATTCCGGAAAGTTTTCTAGTGACCGGACGATTCAGGAGTATGCCTCATCTATATGGAATCTAAATAAAGTCTAAAGTAACATTATGCGCCAATTCTTTTGCCAGGAAGGTATTTTTCCAGACATAAGAATTGGTGCAAAACTATATTTATTCGTTTTCAACCCTAGTCCTTTGATCATTTAAGAAAATGCTATATAAGTACAAAAGATTTTTTATTGGGTAGTTTTCTTGCTTATTTCTCTTTTCATCATCCTCTTGTAGCACGTTAGGGATCATTTTTAAGTTATTACTGTTTGTTCGATCAGATAATTCATTTTTATCCGTAATAGTATATACAATCCCATTCTCAAATTTTCCCATTATCATTCTTTCATACTTAATTAGCCTCTGTAATTCTTCTCTTAGAAATAGTCTAGTTATTGTATTAATTGTGTCTTCATATTTCCTCTTTATTTTTAAACTTAAAGGGTCGAAATAATCCACAATTACTTTTGCATTTCCCCAATCAATATCATGAAGATTAAACATTAAACTGTAATGAATATGTACTACATTATAATCCTTACTTTCTAAACATTTCTCAATTATTCCTTTTAATTCCTCAGAATAATTTTTCATAATTTGAAATGGGATATCCTTTACTAAATATTGCAACATTAATTTATAGCTTTTGTTCATTTTTTTTATTTCAATATCCGACGAATTGAAGGATTGTTCTATTATATTAGAACTAGGAGATAAATAATAAAAATTATCATTCAAAAATATACAGTCTACTTTTACCCCTTCAGTTACAAAATTGTAAATTTGATTATAGGATTTTTTTTGTTCTTCATCACCTTTTTTATAAGGTGTTTTAGGTGTTATATATAAAACTTCCATTTTTTCTCCCCTTCCACGTCAGTTGTTCTAAATAACGAATATAAAAATAGTATAATTAGTAATATACATATTGTAAAACGTTATAAGTCATTTAATTAGACGTTTTTCATAGGGAAACAACCTTATATCGACAAATATCTTTCATTTACTCCTTTTATCGTTTCATATAAAGAACGGAATGGTTGTTACTATTCCTTTAGGATCATATTAAGACAAGTTTCATGAATTCTATATAAATTTCTATTTTTTGACATATATTAGTGCTTTTAAGAAAGTAATAATATTCTATAATGTATCTTGAAATACCACTTTATGTTAGGAGATGATTTACTTGACTGAGCGTATATTTATTAGTCCGAGTAAGTATATACAAGGAAAAGATGTACTTGAGCATGCATGTTCGTTTTTGCAAGAGCTTGGAAGTCACGCATTAATAATAGCTGATGAATTTGTTTGGGAAATTGCTGCAAAGAAGGTATCTAACAGCTTAGAATCAGCACATATTTCCGTCACAAAGATTATTTTTAATGGTGAATCGTCTTATAACGAAATAAAAAGAATTACTACTATTGGAAAAAATGAGAATGTTGATATAGTTATCGGTGTTGGTGGAGGAAAAACGATGGATGCCTCAAAAGCTGTAGCTGATAACTTGGCGGCACTCTCCGTAATAGCTCCGACGGTCGCATCCACAGATTCACCTACTAGTGCATTGTCCGTAATCTATACAGATGAAGGAGTATTTCAAGAATACAAGTTTTATAAGAAAAATCCTGATCTAGTTTTGGTAGATAGTAGGGTAATTGCTAATGCTCCGGCACGTTTCTTAGCATCTGGAATTGCTGATGCTATGGCAACTTGGGTAGAGGTTCAAGCCACAATCCAATCAAATGCCAAAAACATGGCTGGGGGATATACAACCATTGCAGCAGAAGTAATAGCAAAAAAATGTGAAGAAGTGTTATTTACCTTTGGCGTACAAGCATTCGAATCAGTAAAGCGAAGCATTGTAACACCTGCCCTTGAATCCGTTATTGAAGCTAATACATTATTAAGTGGTCTAGGATTTGAAAGTGGAGGTTTAGCTGCTGCACATGCCATCCATAATGGGTTTACAGCCATCGATGGAGATATTCATCATCTAACACATGGGGAAAAAGTCGCATATGGGACATTAACTCAATTAGTACTTGAAAACCGCTCTCTAGAAGAAATAGAAAAGTTTATTGAATTTTACCAGCAATTACAATTGCCAGTTACATTGGAGGAAATAAAATTACAAGATGCCACTTTGGAAGAACTATATTTAATTGGATATGCTGCTACAAAAGATGGTGAAACGATTCATAATTTACCTTTTTCTGTCAGTGCAGATGATGTGGTTGAAGCTATTATTGCTGTTGATCAATATTCAAAAGCTTACCACAGAAGAAAAAGAGGTGATATAACAGAAGTCGTTGTTCATTAAACTCTAATAAATTTATCAGGAGTGTGAGAAAGGTTTTCCTTTTTCACACTCCTGGTTTGATTTATACAAATTTATTTTGTTTTAACCATGAAGTACAAGTGTTTGTCCACGAATGAACATGATCATCTTCTAAAGCAAGACCTAAACCATGTCTCCCCTCTTCATAAACATGCAAGTCAAACAGAACATTATTTTTTCGAAGAGCTAAAGCAAATAATAAGCTGTTCTCCACTGGTACGGAAGCATCGTTTGATGTATGCCATAAAAATGTTGGTGGTGTTTCAGGAGTAACATTTTCTTCAAGTGATAACTCATGAATCTGAGTAGAATTTGGGTTTTCTCCTAATAAGTTACTCCGTGAACCAGCATGCCCAAACCCTTCTTTCAACGTTATGACAGGATAACATAGGACCGACAAATTTGTCCTACAAGATTGTTGCTCGATTGGATCTTCTGACATTTGGTTCCCATAATCGAACTTCGTGCTAGCTGTTGCAGCAACATGGCCCCCCGCCGAAAAACCTAGTATACCTATCTTCATGGGATCTATTCCATACTCTTTTTCCTTATAACGTACCGTTCTAATTGCTCTTTGTGCATCAAGTAAAGCACACGGATATTGGTAGGGTGCAACTCTATATCGTAAAACAAAAGCTGATATCCCAATAGAATTTAGCCATTTTGCGATTGGCTCTCCTTCATGGTTTGCCCTTCTTGCATATCCACCACCAGGACATACAATGACAACGGAATTGTTTTCTCCATCCAACAAATAAGGAATTAACGCAGGTATATCCTCTTCCGTACTGCCTTTTGCATAGGGTGCATCATCATGCCATAACGGAATTTCCATAATAACTACTTCCTTTCATTAGAAAACTATCATTGTATTATTCTATAAAAACGAAAAAGCACCTCTATTTTTTAGAAGTGCTTTTCCATATAATGATTATTTGTCTTCTTTATTTTCAACTGAAGTTGAAGAAGTTAGCTCTTTCTTAAGTTCTTCAATATTTAATTTCTCATTTCCTTTTCCTGCAAAGTTCTCAATTAAATCTTTTACATCGATACCTGATGATGCTTTTAACGATTCTTGTAACGTAGACATCAAGTTCGTAGCATAACCTGTAACTTTGTTAGCACCACCATTTGGACCACTAGACCCTGTATCAACAACTGTAATTTTCTCAATGTTAGATAATGGAGCAGCCACTTCTTTTGCATAAGAAGGAAGCATTTGAAGGATCATATCGAGAATTGCTGCTTGGCCATACTTCTCGTATGCTTCTGCAATTTTCGCTTTTGCCTCTGCTTCGGCAAGCCCTTTAAGACGAATAACCTCTGCTTCTGTTTCCCCTTTTGCTCGTGCTGCTTCTGCTGCTGCAAGACCGTCAATACGAACTTTTTCTGCTTCCGCCTTAGCCATTGCTTCCACATTATATTGCTTGGCATCTGCTTCCGCCATTTGTTTTCTTTTCTCCGCTTCTGCAGCTTGCTCAACAGAGTAACGATCCGCATCTGCTTTTTTCTTTACTTCTGAATCATACTGCTTTTCTCTTCTTAAAATCTCTTTTTCTTCTAACTCAATTTGCTTTTGACGCTCAATGATCTGAATTTGCATTTGTTGCTCTGTTACTTCTTGCTTCGAGCGCGCTTCCTCTAAGTGATACGCTTGGTCAGCGCGAGCTCGAGCAACATCTTGCTCTCTTCGATATTCTGCAGTTTTTAATTGATTTACTTTTTCCGCTTCCGCAACCTCAGTAGCGCGTTCTAACTCAGCACGCTGTGCATCCTTTGAAGCTTCAGCACGCTTAATACGCGTTTCTTTGTCTGCTTCCGCTGTTGCAATATCTGCATCTCGCTTTACTTGTGCAATTCTCGGTTTACCAAGAGAATCTAGATATCCATTTTTATCTCTTACATCTTTAATTGTGAATGATACGATTACAAGACCCATCTTCGCTAAGTCTTGAGAAGCTACACGTTGTACCTCTTGTGAGAACTTCTCACGATTTTTATAAATTTCTTCTACTGTTAATGATCCTAAGATAGAACGAAGGTGTCCTTCTAATACTTCTTTCGCTTCGTTTTCACGGTCCTGCTTTGTTTTCCCTAAAAACTGCTCTGCAGCAGTTGCAATCTCACCAATGGATCCACCGATTTTGATAATCGCAGTTCCATCTGCCATAACTGGTACACCTTGCTCCGTATAAACTTCCGGAGTAGATACATCAATCTTACTTGAAAGTAAACTTAATTTCTCTGATTGTTGGAAAACTGGTAAAACGAATGTACCTCCACCACGAACAATCTTAATGCGGTTTCCTGATTCATCTGTGTTTACATTTTTTCCACCTAAGTAACTTCCTGTTACGATAAGTGCCTCATCAGGTCCTGCAGTACGGTATTTAGTAACAAAAACACCAAGTAGTGCAAGGATTAAAACAACGACAATTCCAATAATAATAAATGTTAACTCTGGCATGTTTTTCTTATCCTCCCTTTGCTTTTCTTAATCTAATTTTTCATGTGGTGACACATGTAATACACTCTCTTTAATATCAACAATTAACACTTGCTCTCCATATGGAATAGCTACATCTTCAAAACTAACTGCAGAACGCGCAATATTTCCACCTTTCCCTTGGATCATGACTTCTCCAAAACCATCTTCAGGTATAGAAATAATCACTGTTCCAATCCTTCCTTTCAGATCCTCGTCTGAATACGCGAGGGTTGCTTCTGCTCTGGATAGGGGCACTAGCACGAAAATATTTAACAATGTTACTAAGAAAAATGCAGTTATTAGTGATGCAATAAGAACTATCAGGCTATGTAGGGATGAAAACCTCTCCAATAAAAATGCCATGGAGCTAAAGAATGTTAGGAAAGAAAGAATTAGTGTAGGATTGATTGGTCCTTCTGATAGAGCTTCGAAAATACCTTCTACAATATCTCCAAATAAAATATAGAATAAGGTTAAAATTCCACTAATAATAAATCCATATAAATATATCGTTTCTAGTGACTGACCGAAGAGTTCCATTATTTATCCCACCCATGTTTATTCTTAATGATCTCTTTCATTCTTTGAAGTTCCTGCTCATCCTCATTTACGGTCGTATTTGAATCTTCCTTCTTCTCAAACATGATCGTACCGGTTTTATTATTCATCGCTTCATATTTGATTTGCATTTGTTGATACTCTGACTGGGCTTGCTTCAGTTTATGTTTTAGTTCATGCAGATTAGTTTTTGTTTTCTCATTAAATATTTCTAGATACTCTACTTCTTTTGTTACTTTCGCTTTATCTTCAATGTATCGAAGTGCTAACTCATCTTTCCCTGCTTCTACCGCTTGGAGCGCTTGTCGCTCTCGTTGCTGTACTTTTTCTTTCGCCTCTTGAAGACGCTTTGCGACTCTCTTTTCTTCCGCAATCATTTTCGAAACTTCTACTTCCATTGCTTTTACTTCTTGGCTCAAATGATTTACATAGCTTTGGAGCATTTCCTCTGGTTCTTCCGCACTATCGAATACTTTGGAAAAATCAGAGCTCATCGCTCTCTTCATTCGCTTTATAAAACCAAACATCCATCACCCCTCCCAATAAGTAAATACAATACATTATCTGTAAATCGTAACACAAATGTGAGCCAGAAAACATGCTATTCAGAAAATTAATTTTCTTCATCCATGGTTTTTCTGTTTATATATATACCGAGTCAAAAGAGAAAAAGTTTCAATAAAATATGACATAAAGTAAAAAAATACGATGGAGATGCCAAGTTTTATTGAGAACTTTCATTGAAGCCGTTTAGACATCCGTTTTTCCTCCATAAATAAATGTCACCAATTATACTAAAATTACAGTTGTTCACTATAATAGTTCATATTATAGTAATCTTGTACTATATCAATTGTAACGGGCGGTGAAATATGGGTAACTTTTTAAAAACTCGTAGTGTTCCTCATGATATATTGGTTTATGATTCTTTAAATGTCCGAATGGAACTTTCTGAAGACGAAATTAGCTATTATCGAAGCCGGTGCAAAGGATTTGAAGGTGAAAAACAATTTGACCTGTGGTTAGAGGACTTACCTAATAACTGGTTGATTGTCAATGACCTCGTACTTGAGCACAACAACACAAAATTTCAAATCGACTCACTAGTCATCTGTCAGCGCACTATTTATGTTTTTGAGGTAAAAAACTTAGAAGGGGATTATTATTTTGATGGAAATTTTCTATTTATGTATCCATCAAAAAAAGAAATAAAAAATCCTCTAAATCAAATCGCTAGAATGGAGACATTACTTCGGCAATTATTACAAAAACACGGCTTAAATTTCCCCATCCAATCTTCGGTAGTTTTCGTAAATCCTGAATTTGTCTTGCTTCAAGCTCAAAAAGACCTTCCTATTATTCACCCACCACAATTAAACCGCCTTAAGAAAAACTTACTTTCTATTCCATCGACTTTATCTGAAAAACATACGATGTTGGCTGAGAAGTTAATATCTCTGCACAATCCGAAACCCTCAACAGACAACATTCCGGAATACTCTTATGCAAAAGTAAAAAAAGGGGTGTTCTGTTGTAATTGCAAATCATTGTTTGTTTCTGTTATTAAGAGCGTGATTGTTTGCTCAGAGTGTGGGTTTGAAGAAAGTGTGGAAGACGCTATTTTACGGAATGTGGAGGAAATTAAGCGGTTATTTCCGGAGATGAGAATTACGACGAAGTTAGTTCATGAATGGTGTGGGGTGGTTAAGTGTAAAAGAAGAGTTTTTAGGATTTTAATGAAACATTATAAACAATTTCGGAAAGGAAAGCTTTCTTACTTTGAGTAATTATTAAATGATGCATAAGGCTGTACTATCAATTAGTTAAATGATGTTTTCATCTTATTTTAATTAGTTATTATTTATTTGATTTATGTTTCTTAACTAATATTGTCTAATATCACAGGGGTTATAGACAGTTCTCTAATAATACAACACGGTTTTGTCAAATAACGCACGCTTTCTTGACATTTTGAGGTTGCTTCAACACGGTTTTGTCAAATAACGCACGCTTGTTTGACAATTCAGGCCTGCTTCAACACGGTTTTGTCAAATAAGACACGCTTTCTTGACATTTTGAGGCTGCTTCAACACGGTTTTGTCAAATAAGACACGCTTGTTTGACAATTCAGGCCTGCTTCAACACGGTTTTGTCAAATAACGCACGCTTTCTTGACATTTTGAGGTTGCTTCAACACGGTTTTGTCAAATAAGACGCGCTTTCTTGACATTTTGAGGCTGCTTCAACACGGTTTTGTCAAATAAGACACGCTTTCTTGACATTTTGAGGCTGCTTCAACACGGTTTTGTCAAATAACGCACGCTTGTTTGACAATTCAGGTCTGCTTCAACACGGTTTTGTCAAATAAGACGCGCTTTCTTGACATTTTGAGGCAGCTTCAACACGGTTTTGTCAAATAACGCACGCTTGTTTGACAATTCAGGCCTGCTTCAACACGGTTTTGTCAAATAACGCACGCTTGTTTGACAATTCAGGCTGCTTCAACACGGTTTTGTCAAATAAGACGCGCTTTCTTGACTCATTTTCATAATTTCCCACTACATTTATGTAGTTAGCAGACCATCAATCAAAAATGCCCAGCATCCACACGGCTGAGCATCCTCCCCTAAAATAAAATTTTCATTTCACGAACTTAACAACCACAGGTCACTCCAGCATCCCAAGCCTTCACCCCTACAACACCAACGCCAGCAGCTGTGCGGATAGTGCCACAAAGATCAATGCGAATGGATAGGCTGCTGCGTACGCAATTGCAGCATCATCTGAATCAATCAAATTGTTGCATGCTCCTAATCCTGGTGTACTCGTCATACCACCGCATAAAGCGCCGAGAGAGTGAATGATACTCAATCTAAACATTTTTTTTGCAATTAAGAATCCACCAATAATGGGGGTTAGTGTGATGAGAGAACCTCCAATTACTAGTCCAAATCCTTCATTGACAACAACTTCCACAATTCCATTTCCTGCCGTTGTTCCAGCACCCGCCAAGAATAGTACAAGACCAATATCCCCAATGACTCGATTTGCTGGTTGATAAAACCGAGCATGAATCGGACCGAGTTTTCCAAAATGACTAACTATAATTGCAACAAATAAGGGTCCGCCTGCTACCCCTAATGTCATGCTACCTAAACCTGGAATATGGATTGGGATCATTCCAACTAAAATTCCAATCAACAAAATCAAACTCAATGAGAGCAGATGTACGTGTGTCTCTGTATGATATCTCGTACCAAACAGTTTCTCTACTTCCTTCAGTCTGCGCTCGCTCCCAACAACCGTAATGATATCGCCGCGTTCAAAACGCCAGGAAGGGTTTTGATTAAATTCAAATCCGCCCCGTTCCACTCTTGTAACATTCACACCATGAGTTGCTCTTAATTTTATCTCCCGCAAATTTTTACCAATCAACTCGTCTGCTTCCACTGTAATCCTTTTAATAGTTAGATTATCTTTGTACTCAATTTTAGCAGACACTTCAGAACCTACAAATTCCTTTAGTTTTTGCAAATCATCCTTAAAACCAACTACAATAATCTCGTCACCTAATAACAACACCGTATCATTTCTACCTAAGAAGCTTCGATCGCCTCGAACAACTTTACTAATCACTACAGAACTATTTCGATTTAGCTTCAGTTCTTTCAACGTTCTTTTGTGCATATCTTTGTTTTCCACCTTAATCATCATAGAGGATGGAGAACTTTTATGACGCACTGGACCTACTGTTCGTTTCAAGTCTTTCTCTATATCCACTTTAAGAAGTTTAGGTAATAATTGAACAAATAGTACTACTGCCAATACACCAAATGGGTACGCGATACCGTAACCAACGGAGGCAATAGGATCGTTTGTTGCCTGTAATGCTGCCGCCAAACCTGGTGTACTTGTTAATGCACCTGTCATTAAGCCTATACTTAATGGAGCAGATAGGTTAAATATTTTTGATACAATAATCGTAGTAACTACGGCAATTCCCACGATTATCAAACCGATTATACCAAAGACGATACCACTACTTTTCATCATTCGAAAAAAACGTGGGCCAGCTTGTAGCCCAACAGCAACAATAAATAGACCAAGTCCTAAATTTTGAACGATTGGAGGGATATTGTATCCATAATGTCCAAAAACCATGGCTACTAATAGAACTCCTGATGCGCCTAAATTTAACCCCTTTACCTTTATTTGCCCAACGATCGAGCCCAAAAGTAAAATAACAAAGATAAGAATAAGAGGTTCGTCTAACAAACTAAGATAATTCATGAATAATTCCTCCATGAGTAAAAATTCCGCCTGACCTACTAAAAGTGCATTCTATATTTATTTCCAACAAAACAATTCTACACTCTTGCATTTTCTATTAATGACTTATTATACATAATCTCCACTGAAAATAGATCAACAGTTTCGTGAACAATATGACAGAATATGGAACGTTTATTCCACATCACAATTGGAAGCGCATACAGTTTACAGCAAAAAAAAGTGGCCAACATCCTCCTCGAATGGCCACTCCTCTTCTATTCATCAAGCTTTAATTTATTCACCCATTGTAGTAACCGTATATCTTGGTTCCTCCCTGCAATCACAGATAATCCTAAAGGTATTCCTGAAACTCCCCCAACTGGAACGGTTACTTGTGGAAATCCTGATAACCCGGCAATACAAGATAATTGCATCGTCTGTGATCGCCTTTTCTCTATCTTCTCTCCTGATAGATTACATAATGGGGCAATTCCAGGTACAGTGGGAATAATTAATAATCCATCTTCTCCTAATAATTTCTCCATATAATGTCGTATATCTTTCCTTTTCACAAGCTTATCCTCATCTTTTACTAACGTACTTGCCCATGTAAAACGCGCATCTATGTCTGGGCCAAAAACAGGCTTTGTTTTCTTAATCCAAGTCCCGTGCTTATTCCAGATTTCCACTCCTTGTATAGCACGAAAAAGGTTACTCCATTCCCCAAGACCTTCCTCAGATACAGTAACCCATTCATTATGATTTATCACATTTTCTAATAATGAAACAAATGGAGATAACGCTTTAAAACTTTCATCATCCACCAGCTCCCAAGCATCTTTACTAAACAACATTCGTTTAAACGATGGTGACCCTACAGGGGAAACTTCTCCAAGCAACACACAGCCTACTTTATATAACGTAGTACAATCCCGAGCCATCCAACCTACCGTATCAAAACTATCAGCTAATGGAATGACTCCATCCATCGATACTCTCCCATGTGTAGGTCGAAAACCGTACACACCACAGTAGGCAGCTGGAATCCGAACAGAGCCTCCTGTATCTGTACCTAATGAAAAATCGACCAACTCTGCTGCTACAGCAACAGCGGAACCACTGGACGAACCGCCTGGAATGCGGCGAGAATCTCTAGGATTAACTGGAGTTCCATAATGAACGTTTTCCCCATTTAAACTATACATTAATTCATCTGTGATGGTAGTTCCGTTCAGCTTTGCCCCATTCTCTAATAACTTGTCAATCACCAGCGCATTCTTTCCGGCTGGGCCATGAGTCCGTAGCCAATCTGGATTTCCTGCACTAGAAACGTGACCTTTAATATCAAAAACATCTTTTACGGTAAATGTTAGTCCTGACAATAGCCCTTCATCCGTAGCATCTAGCTGAATAGTCTCATTCATAAAAGCACCGGAATTATTCATATAGATATCTCCTCTTTTTCCACAGATTTATAAACGTTTAGTGCGGCTTGAACTCCTTCCCCGACATGAATTCTCGCATTGTGACGTAGGAGAACCGCTTCAAATGCTCCAAGAGTTAAAAGGACATTTCGCTTTTGACAACTATACCCCATTGTACCGATACGCCATATTTTTCCATGCAATGGTCCAAAAGAGCTAGCTATTTCAATTCCAAACTCATCTAACAACATAGAGCGAACTGCATCTCCATTAATCCCTTCTGGAATGTTTACGCAAGTTACAGTAGGCAATTTACTGTCAGCACGACCAAATAACGATAATCCCATAGCTTTGATTCCCGCTACCAATGCATTTTCATGAAGACGATGTCTTGCAAAACGCTGCTCTAAACCTTCTTCTAGAATAATACTTAGACCTTCCCGTAACCCATAAAGCATAGAGGTCGCTTCGGTATGATGATTTAGCCTTGCTGGACTCCAATAATCCTGTAGCTGACTTAAATCGAAGTAATTACTCTGGATACGTCTTCTCGTATTATTTCTTCCTAGTTGTTCTTTCGATGCAATGCCTTTTTCAATAGATTTTCGCTCTAAGATAACTTTTTCTATTCTGTCATTGTAGGTGAGAGGAGCCATCCCAGATGGAACAGAGATGCATTTTTGAGTTCCTGTTATTACCCCATCTATTAACCATTCATCTGTTTTTACCTCTGTACCTGCTACTGTTGCTACAGCATCCACTATAAGTAAGGAATCATTTTCTCGACAAGCAAATCCTATTTCTTTTAAAGGCTGAAGTCTTCCGGTGGATGTATCTCCATGAACAATTGCAACAATCTTTGGCCTTACTTTTTTTATTTCCTTGATTACTTCTTCTGGATCAAAAACTTCGCCCCATGCACAACTCATAAAATGAACATCTGCTCCACAGCGTTCTGCTATTTCGGTTAATAAATAACCGAATCGTCCAAAAGAAGGAATAAGAACTTTATCTCCCTCTTCAATGACACTACACAACATCGCTTCGATTCCAGCCCTCGATGTTCCGTCAATTGGATATGCCCAATGATTTTTCGTTTCCAATACATCTCTTAATAATTCCATCGTTTCATTCATAATGAATGTAAAACTAGGGTCAAATTGCCCTAATATTGAATTTGACATGGCTTGCAGCACTCTCGGTTCTACTTCCACCGGACCTGGGGTCATTATTGTCCTAGGAGGTACATGTAGCTGTCTCCTTTCCATCAATAGAAACACCTCCCATTCTCTTTATTTTGCCAAATGAAGTAATGTCTGTAATAACACCTGTGTACCTTTCGCACAGTCCTCTTTACTAGACCACTCCTTTGGATTATGACTAATTCCATGCTTCGACCGCACAAAAATCATGGCTATATCAGTGATCTCTGAGAGAAGTAGTGAATCGTGCCCCGCACCACAAGGTAATTTATAAGGAACTACCTTCGCTTCTGAACAACTTTTTACCAGAACCTTTATTAATTCATCTGAACACTTAGCAGGAGCAACATCTTTCTTTACTTCAATGGTTGCTTTTGCACCTCGTTTTCTACAAGCCACTTCCACCGCTTCATACATTTTCTCCACCATCTTAGAACGAATTACGATATCTCCATGGCGAAGATCTATTGTGAATACAGCCTTCCCTGGTATGATGTTTACACCTCCAGGTTCCACCTTTAGTTTTCCAACTGTACCAACTCCATCAAACTCTTTTGCAATCGATTCTACCTGTAACATTATTTCTGCCATCGCTAATGAAGCATCGTTTCTTATATTCATAGGAGTGGCGCCTGCATGATCAGCGCTACCTTGAATTGCTACCTCTAACCAGATTGGACCTTGAATGTTTGTAACAATTCCTATTGGAACGTCATGATCTTCCAATACTTTCCCTTGTTCAATGTGCATTTCAATAAATGCTTTTATCTGTCCTCTCTGTTTTCTAGCTTTTTCAAATTCTGATGGGTTTAGATTTGCTTGTAAAAATGCTTCTTCGTACGATGTTCCCAAGTCATCTTGTAGACGAAAGTAACTTTCATCAAGCTTCCCCACCATTCCTTTACTTCCTATATAACCAGTTCCAAATCTTGTTCCTTCCTCGTCTGTAAAAGACACTACCTCAATAGAATGAGTTAACCGGATTTCCTTTTCCTTTATTGTTCGAACCGCTTCTAAAGCTCCTAACACACCTAAGGTGCCATCGAATTTGCCTCCCTCGTAAACAGTATCTATATGAGATCCTGTCATTACGATGGGAGCTTGGTTATCGCATCCTTCTAATTTTCCGATGATGTTTCCAACTTTATCGATTCGAACATGTAAACCACAGTCCTTCATGAGTTGAATTAGAAATTTTCTTCCTTCTAGATCTGCTTCACTCAAGGAAAGTCTTGTTACTCCTTGTTTTTCAGGAAGAGCCCCTATTTGAGCCAGATCCATTAATGAATTCCAAAGTCTTTCTTCATTTATCTTGTATTCTTCCAAACTACCAGCTCTCCCCTCTTTTTTAGTAGTAATGAGGGTGACTCTTTAGAGGGCACTCTCCTTCCTCTTGAGTCACCCTTGGTGCATCGGTTAGTTTCCTTGTTTTTTGGAAAACTATAGTATGAATCCTTTTCTCGAAGCATATATTCCCTTCCCATTTCTTCGAAAAAAGGATGTCTTAACTTCCCCGATATGTGCTATATCCCCCTGGTGATATTAATAATGGAACATGGTAATTTTCATCTTTAGAAATGACAAAACGTACAGGCACAACATCTAAAAAGGTACATTCACTTTCCAATTTTTTTTGAAAATATTCGCCTACATGAAAATGAAGTTCATATGTTCCTTTTACTAGAGATTCTCCTTCCAATAAAGGTTGATCTATTCGACCATCATTATTCGTATAGCACTCACGAAGCTTTCTTTTTTCAGGTAGCTTATATAAAGTTATGAAAACATGTTCGGCTGGTTTTCCAATACTAGTGTCTAGCACGTGCGTAGTCAATGTACCTAACATCAATATTCACCATCAGCTAGTAAATCATCTTGAGTCATGGAAAACCCTTGAAATCCAAATGGAGGACGAGGGTCAGTAAAAATCTGCCCTTCCGGAGAATAAGAAACTTCTTCTAATACTGTATCCCACGTTCGATTATTGGACTCAAAAGATACTTCCTCAAGCTGTGGGAATCTCGTTAATATTCGTAATCCGATGTCATAAATTAATTTTTGTATAGATGGGGAGTCCTTTTCATGGAACACTGTTTGTGCTATGTGGGCCACTTGTTCTGCAGGGACGTAGTTTTGTGAAAAAATTCCATTTGCATCATTTCCATTTTTATATTTCCAATCAATATTTAAGTAAATAAATAGTGGTCTATCATGGGATTCTGGAAGAGTAGTAAATTCATCTTGAATAAAACCATAGAAGGAGCTTCCCTTCACTTTTATTAAACGAAGTCCTTTCACTCCACTTGTTTGTTTCGTAATTTCATAATCGTTCCCTTCTGTTCGCTCCATTTCTAAAGCTGCAGATGGCTGTTCGATTAAGCCTTGTCTGAATACAGTATCACTTAATGCAAAACCCCTTTCTGACGGAACGTCTACCTCTTGAAAAGGAAACTGTGTACCTGAAATCGTAATCCCAGTAATATGTTTATATTTTTTAAGAAAAGCTTCACTTACATAAGCTAAGAAACCTTCCATCGTTGTTCCATTGAATTCACCCGCATGATACAAGATAAAATTTTTCATAGAATCCGTAGCAATAACAAGTGAATTATCTCCTTCTGAAAACGATGAGAAAAACGCATCACCTTTTAAGGCTATTTTAATATCCATTCCAAAAATTGTATTAGATCTTCCTTTAAAAGGTGATTCTGGAATTTCTTTTATTCCTTCTAAAGGCTTTCCAAATGTACGATATACAAAAACATCTCCTTTTCCATAATACATGGTTCGTTTTACCCCTATTTTTCCCTCTACTGTTTTTGCTTCCACATAGATCACCCCGCCATTTTTGTTTTATTGGTAACTCTCTCTTTGTATATCCACCAAGTCTTCCAAACGAAATCTTGCTATTTTGCTTACTTGATCTAAAGCTGCTTCAAACTCTTCCATATAGGAATTATTAATTCTTTCTTTTAAGTTAGTTTTTATTGTTTCTTTCGTTTTTCCTTTCACCGCCATAATATAAGGAAAACCAAACTTTTCTACATAGCTTTTGTTTAATGAGGAGAACTCTCGAAATTCTTGCTCAGATAATTCACTTAAACCTGCATTCTTCTGTTCTAATTTGGATGTTTCTGACATTTCTAGTTTCGATCCTAAATCAGGATGAGCTCTTAGCAACGATAACTTTAAAGCGTGATCTCCATTATTCATTTCTTTTACCAATACTTCATACATTTTTTCAAAACTAGAAAAAGGATGTGAATCCCAAGCTTTCTCCGCAACCCATGGAGAATGTTCAAATACCGCTCCAACAATAGTAATAAACTCTGCTTTGGTCATTTTATTTATCTCAATCATAGAAAAAACCATTCTATTCACCTCATTTTCTGTGATTTAACTTCCAACTTCTAGTAAGATTTTTTCTCATTGCTGGTTGTAGTTTGTGGAAAAATAATTAGGTGAGTGAAACTCCTTACTACTATTTTGGCAAATGAACCCAAAAATTTCATAAAACCCGTAATATTTCCTTACATATTTTCTGATGACAATTACCATTCGAAAAAATATTTTAGTGCGATAACAATAAATGTATAGGATACGGATCCAATGACAAAGGACGGAAAATGTGCCTGTCTTTTTGTAGGTAGTTCTTCTTTTAAAACATTCAATATCATCGCTCCTGATATAAACGCAAAGATGATTGCGACAAGTAACGGTGTCAATGTAATCCAGGTTGCTAACGTCCATCCTATCAATATAGCTAGTGCTAATATATATCTACCTATTCGTTCATAGCTATGCTTATCTTCTGACCACAAGTCATAAGCTACCGCAAGGAAATGGGTACCGACTGCTGTAGAATAAAAAACAGCCTGCCAGCCTGCAACCTGTGATGTGATAACGACATACGAGATTAACATGTTATATAGACTAAAAAAACTAAGCTCCACCCAAAATTGTTTTTTACTTTTTTTTTCTTGTTCCTCCTGGTTATCAGCTAATTTTTTAATTCCAAATAATACTAAAACTCCAATTAGTCCAACAAAATACAATTCTGATTCCATTGTTAATTGCTCCACTTCTTGCCCGTATGCTGCCTGTTGCTCATGTAGTGCTGGTAATACATAAACAAAAACGTAAGAAACTGCAATCCCACCTGAAAACGAAAGCCAACGACTTCTTTGGATTCTGGACGAGGGGATAAAACGGTTTGCAAACAATTGAATAATGATAAAGAATATGCCCGTGATGAATGCTCCGAAAGTCATTGATAAGTCCTCCAATTATCTACCCTTTCTTTTCTATAACACTCAATCGGCCGTGCAAAACATTGAAACGGACATAACCCAGTTTTACCATCTAAGAAATAGAAGTTAGTTTTGGTATTCGTGTTAACAATCTCTTTATTGCTATATTTGCTTCGTACATAATGGTGTTTTTATCAATTGTTTTTAAAATTCTGTTCTCCATTAGTACTTTTCCGTTTACGATGGTAGTTTCCACATCTGCTCTTGTAGCTGAATAAACGATTCTTGAAATGGTATCAACATCATAGGATGGGTACATATGCAGGTCATTTAAATTAAGGATAGCTAAGTCTGCTTTTTTCCCTACTTCAATACTGCCCACTTCATTTGCCATCCCAATCGCTTTTGCACCTCCGATGGTAGCCATCTTAAACACTGTTTTTGCATCCATGGCAGTTGGTCCGTGTTCTGGCTTTTGGATAAGAGCAGCAAGTCTCATTTCATTAAACATATCTAAGTTATTGTTACAAGGAGCTCCGTCTGCACCTAAACTGACGCAAATCTGATCATCAAGTAAACTAGGAATCTCTGCAATACCTGATGCAAGTTTTAGATTGGAGCCTGGGCAATGACTAACATGAACCTTTTTTTCTTTGATAATTCGCTTCTCTTCCTCGTCCAACCAAACGCAATGAGCTAATATCAATCGTTCGTTCGCTAGTCCTAAATGATCTAAATACACAACATTTCTCATGCCTGTTTCCTGTTCAACGATCGATATTTCTCCTTTGTTTTCTGAGGCATGTGTATGAACAAATACATTGTATTTTTCCGAAAGGGAGCTTACTTCTCTTAATAACTCTTCTGTGCACGAAACAACAAATCTTGGTGAAAAAGCGTATTTAATTCTTCCTCCATCAAACATATCCCATTTTTCCATTAAATTCACACTCTTCATGATCGAACCATACGTAGTTTCTTGCAAGGGCTTTGGTACTTCGTTTCCTTTATCCATCATCACTTTCCCGGATAAGGCTCGAATGCCACTCGAAGCTATTGCTTGAAAAGCATAATCTGTATGATGTACAGTCTCCATATCAACGATGGAGGTGGTGCCACTTTGAATCAGCTCACCGATACCTAATAGAGCGGAGTAATAAATAGATTCCTCATCATGTGCGGCTTCTAGTGGCCATATTCGTCTTTTGAGCCAATCCATTAATTCTAGATCGTCTCCTTTCCCGCGAAACAAGGTCTGACATAGATGAATATGTGTTTGAATAAAACCTGGAATTACGACGCGATTGGTTGCATCGATGATCTTATCCAATTTTGGTTCATACAGATCACTACCAATAGCGATTATCTTGTCATTTTCAATTAAAATATCTCCTTTGAATTGCTCGTCTTGAGGGTTCATCGTAATTATTTCCGCGTTCTTAATTAATATTTTTGCCATAGTATTCCTCCTTGCAAAATGAATGAAGAGCAAAATTTTGATTCATGTAATGAAAAAAGCTACGAGAAATATGCAGGGGGATGCATATCTCTCGTAGCCAGGAATTTACGGTACCTAGTAGAAACCCTCAAACCTTATTTTTGAGGTTATACGAGTGTAAGTTTTGTTGTTTACACAAGTATAGCGAGTGGTTTCCTTTTTAACTACAAATCGGTAAAGAAATGTAACAGTCTTTTTGTATGAAAAAGAAGAGGAATTTGCTGAAGATCATGGTGAAATTGTTTTTTATTTCAAGTCAAAAAGACATCCATGGAGGTTTCCTTTTGAAGGACTCATAAGGACAATTTCATGAGTTTCTTCCCCTGTTTTGTCCTTATGAAAGACTCATAAGGACAATCTAACGGGTCTACTTCAGAGGTGCAAACAAGTAATTCACAGCAAAAACACATGCGATTTCACTGTAGCAATCGCACGTGTTTTTTTTGTTGTTATATCAGTCTTTTATCGTTAAATAACTGTGAAATTACAAAAAAATTCACAGCCCTATTCACGTAGGTGGAAATAAATATTTCCTACTTGTGATTTTGATGTGCTGTACTATGCGAATTCTTATGTGAAAAGAGGAGGGTTTGGATATTTATGTTAAAATAGAAGGAAGTAATGTATTAACTTTGTGAAACAATGCACCTAAACTAAAAGGGGAATCCTACAATAAGCAAATTTAATTTCTATTGCACTAACAAGGCAGAATAGCACAACAAGAGCCCACTTCTTGTTGTGCTAGATAGGATAACCAACTAAACTTTCTTGGGGGACTTTAAAGTGAAGAACATTTGGCAAGAAGGTAATGATTATGGCAAATTAGAACCATTAACAGATGAGATTGTAAAAATAGCAGAAGATAAATTGGGAATTAAGTTACCAGATTCGTACATAAATATCTTAAATCAACAAAATGGTGGTTATATCATATTTAATGCACATCCTACAAATGCACCAACATCTTGGGCAGATGACCATGTTAATGTTGACCACATATTTGGGATAGGCATGGGTAAGGAAAAAGGAATATTAGAAAGTGAGTATTTAATTCAAGAATGGGGTTTACCTAAAAATATTGTACCAGTTTCAGGAGATGGACATACTTGGATTGCACTTGATTATCGGAATAGTAAGACTGAGCCTCCTGTAATTCTTATAGATATTGAACAAAATCAAGAAATAAGATTAGCAAAGAATTTTGAAGGATTTATCAATGGGCTTGTTGATTACAATGAAAAAGAAATTGATATTCCAAATACTGTACTGACTAAACAAGAAATAAATGAATATTACAATAAGATAGATGATTTGATACAAAAGGGCACACCGAAGGAAATTGATCATCTATTTAGAAAGATTCTTTCAACTAATAACGATTTGATACGGTACATGGTCGAGAAAATGAGACATCATGAAAAACCGAAAGTTCATTTTAACTTACTTCTTTTTTTACTTTGCTGTGCAGAAGGTGAAAATAAAGGAATCATAGAAGATGGTTATTTATTTGTTGTCTTGCAAGAACTTTCTAAAAGTAAAAATAAGGATGTTAATGAGTTTGCTTTACTTTCCTTAAAACAATTACAAAACAGACTTAATATATAATAAATACGTTCTTCAACAAACAGGAGGCGTTTAGTGGAAGAAGCCGTAGTGTCTGGTTATGGCGCTAACGTAATTATTAATAAAATTTGTGAATCAATGTACTTAAGCCTAGCGGAGAGCGCTAGTAAAATTGCGAGTTGCAAAGTTGCAGCTCTTTTTTTGTATCTTCGAACTGGAAAATGATGTTAAACTAAAGGGGGAGGTTCGCATAGATAAAATACCGTATGTTTTGTGGTTTATCTAATAAAACAATAGGGAGTGGTTATATGAAAAAACGTTATTGGGGATTCTTAATTTTAGTTTTATCAATTTCTGTCTTTATATTTATTTTTTCTTCAAACAGACCTATTGATTTATCTGTTAATGCGGAGGATGTACGGCATATTGATATATTTACTGGAAGTGTTCCAGCATCAGCAGAAAAGAAATCTGTAACAAAGAGCACTGATATTGAAGAGATAATAAATTTACTTAATGAGGTTACAATTAAGCGAAAAGCAAGTGAAAATTATTCGCAAGTAGGTGGAATTGGAATGTATTTTGAATTTCATCTTGAAAACGGTGAAAATGCGATTGTTCATTTAAGCTCAGAAACAATTAGTACAAAAGATGGGTTCTTCAAAACAAATAAGGTTCCGAGAGAACTGGATGATGAGGATACCTTTTGGAAGTCCTTATCATATGAAAGTGTAAATGTTAAACAAGATGAACTACCGTAGAAAGTTGTACATTTAATCATCATCTTTTCAAATAAATGGTTATTAAGCTAACGGGTAAGCGTTAGTGGACACATGAACGGAGTGTTGTTAAATGAGCCTGGGACGTTATCTCCTTTTTGCGGTGCCTATTTATTTTCTGGTTTTTATCTTTATTGGTTTATTTGTTGAAAATCACACTTTGTACTCTATTTTATTAGGATTAGGTTCAGGTTTAATGGTCTTAATCGGTATGAAGATGAATGTCCATCTTTTATAGTAAACAGTAAAAAACTTTACCGTAACTTAAGCTTGTGAAGTCCTTTACCTAAACTTACGGATGCGATCGTTGCACAAACCTTCGCTTTCGTTATGTTGCTAATGGGGAGGTGTGTTGAAAAGAGTGTAACTTATTGCAAGTGAACTTCGTAGATAATTTTGAATGGTTCATTTCGCGTGAGGTATAGGGTTTAATTGCAATAGATATCATTAAACAAACATGGTCAGGAGGTAGTGTGATGAATCTAGGGCAGTATTTTATAGTAGTCTTTATTGTGTACACTGCGGTAGCAACCCCGATTTACCTCTTAATTTGGTATTTTGACCCTCCATTAAATGATATTACAAGGTCAGCAATCTTTGCTATTCCAATACCTTTGTCAATGATTACGATGCGAAAAGTAACAAAGTGGATAAAAGAAAAGCAGAGCCAATTGCTCCGCTTTTTACTAGTTTACATAATGAAGATTATTGAATAAACGGGGAGAATCCTTGAACATGGTGTAATATAAACAAAAGATTAACGAGGAGTGAGAGTATGGACTGGGCACTATACATTGCTGCAATTGGGACATGGGCTTTAATTCAAAGACAGCAGAAAAAACTAAAACCTCTTCCTTTTTTGCTAGAAAGTTTATTTATATGTATAGCAATATTCATTATAAGTTTTGTGTGCGGTGCAATTACGGCATATTTTAATTTATCCTTACCGCAATCTTTGTATTATTGGATAGGTGGAATAATATTTTTTTCGGCTGCTTGTTATTTGTCATTTAAATCTTGGAAAGTTTCAAATAGTAAACATAATTT